>CAZQVG010000001.1:0-13801 GCA_964596705.1 Candidatus Woesearchaeota archaeon
GTGTAATTTTGAAAAATTGAGTTTATAAACTTTTTCTTTTTTAATAAAAAAACTTTTAAAGTTGCGATGAAGAAGAAAAATATGAAATACAAATATCTTCCTCATACTGCAGATGCAAAATTTGTAGCTTATGGTGATTCTCTCGACGAGGTTTTTAGAAATTCTGCCATTGCAATGTTCAATATTTTAGGGGAGACAGAGAAAGTTAAACCTAAAATTAAGAAAAAGATTAAGGTACACTCAAGTAGTCTTGAGTCATTATTGTATGATTTTTTAGAAGAGTTGTTGTTTGTTTTCGAGACTGAAAAGTTATTTTTGCATGATGTTAAAGAGATGAAAATAGATGAAAAAAATTTTGAATTGTCCTGTGTTGTCGAGGGTGATGATCTTACAAACTACGAATTAAATAGTGATATAAAAGCAGTAACTTATAGTGAGATGGAAATAAGAAAAACAGATAAAGGCTATGAAGTTACCGTTGTCGTTGATATATAACCTATTCCAAAAGCTATATAAACTTCTCAAATGCACGTTAAAGTATGATTAAAGACTTAGATAAAAAACTAAAAAAAGTAGAAGAGTATGTTTATGAGATTAAGAAAGAGGGAGATATGAATGTTCCAGTTAAGATATTTGCTTCTGAAAAAATCTTAGAAAAAATAAAAGAAGATGGTTCTCTAGAGCAAGGAGTTAATGTTGCTTGTTTACCAGGAATATATGGACAAAGTATCATGATGCCAGATGCACATAGAGGTTATGGTTTTTCTGTTGGAGGTGTTGCTGCCTTTGACGTCGAGAAAGGATGTATTAGTCCAGGAGGAATCGGTTTTGATATAAATTGCGGTGTAAGATTGCTTGCATCAAATTTAGACAAAAAAGATGTAATTCCAAAAATAAAAGAAATTGTGAATGAGTTATTCAATAATATTCCATGTGGTGTTGGAAAAGACTCTAATTTGAGATTAGATGATAAAGAACTAGATAACGTTTTGAACAATGGGTTAGATTGGGCACTAGAAAGAGGATATGCCACGAAAGAAGACCTCGAAAGGTGTGAAGAAAATGGGCATATGAAAACTGCTGATGCTTCAAAAGTAAGTCCTAGGGCAAAAAAAAGAGGCAGAAAACAGTTAGGCACATTGGGTGCAGGAAATCATTTTTTAGAAGTGCAATATGTTGATGAGATTTATGATGAAGAGGTTGCTGAAGTTTTTGGGATTAAACAAAAAGGACAGATTGTAGTCATGATTCATTCTGGAAGTAGAGGATTAGGGCATCAGGTTTGTAGCGATTATCTGAGGAAGATTGAAGAAGAGTTTAAAGAGGTTGTTGAAAAATTGCCTGAGAAAGATCTTGCTTATGCTCCAACAGGTTCTAAATTAGCAAAGGATTATCTTGGCGCTATGAGTGCAGCAGCCAATTTTGGATGGTGTAATCGGCAGTTAATTGCATATGGTGCTAGAAATGCATTTAAGAGGGTCTTTGGAGACAAAGTTAGGCTAGATATGATTTATGATGTTGCACATAATATTGCAAAAGTTGAAGAGTATGAAATAGATGGGAAGAAAAGAAAAGTTTACGTTCATAGAAAAGGTGCTACAAGAGCATTTGGACCTGGGCATAAAGAAATCCCTGAAGTTTATAGGAAAGTGGGTCAACCAATTTTAATTCCTGGAAGCATGGGGACTGCTTCATATGTTTTAGTTGGCACTGATAAGGCAATGAATGAAACATTTTCAAGTACTCCTCATGGTGCTGGACGTTTAATGTCAAGACATGAAGCGAATAGGAGATTTAAAAGTGAGAGGATCAAAAGAGATTTAGAAGAACATAAAATATATATCAAAGCTGCATCTTCAAGAGGCATTACAGAAGAAGCGCCTAATGCGTATAAAGATGTAGACGAGGTAATAAAGGTTGCAGACAAAGTTGGAATTGGTAAAAAAGTTGCTAGATTAAAACCTCTGGGGGTTATTAAAGGTTAAAACTGGGCCTGTTGTCCAGTGGCAAGACGTCCGCTTGGCTGGCGGGAGACCCGGGTTCGATTCCCGGCAGGTCCAATTAATTTTATAAATCTCTCTTCATTCCCTTTTTTTCATGGGTGTAGTTAATTTCCTAGCAAATAATGTTGTATTTAGTGCATTGAATAGTATGTTGTTTTTATATGGAAAAGCTGGATCTGAAGAAGATTTAGTTTATTTTGTTGATATGTTAGAACAAGGTATTGAAAGACTTTCAGAGGGGAATATGGGGGATAGGTCTAGTGAAGTTTTATATCAAACTTTGGAAAAATATTTAGGAAATAATTTTGAGCGAGAATATTGTTTAGATGAAGCCCGAGAAATTGTTGATAGATTAAGAATGTACAACGATTTAGAAAATGAAGAAAGACGAAATTTAGGGGATTTTTGTAGGTATTTTCATGAAGCTTCTATATCTGCAAGACAAAAAGTAATTCCTGAAATAGAGAAAGTGTTAGGAAAATTAGAGTAAAAGTTATAAATACTGATTTAAATTAAAATTTAAAGATGGTAGATTGCGTATTTTGTAAAATTGTGAAAAAAGAAATTCCTTCAACAATAGTTTATGAAGATGAGGATGTTATAGCTTTCTTAGATATTGAACCAGTAAATATCGGACACACATTAGTTGTACCTAAAAAACACTTTGAAACTATTGGTGAGATGGAAGTTGAGGATTTGAATAAATTAAATAATGCTATTTTGAAGATTAGTAAGGGAATTTTGAGTATAGCAGACGGGATGAATTTGATGCAGAATAATAGATGGGTTGCAGGGCAAGAAGTTCCTCATGTGCATTTTCATCTAATTCCGAGATATAAAGAAGACGGGTATAAATTTAACTGGGCTAGAGATGAAGCAGTAACAGAGGAAGAAAATAAAGAGTTTTTGGATAAGATTAAGAAGTTTTTGGATTAATTTTTGTAGTTTACTTTATCTGCAGAAAAATATAGTTCAGATAAGTTAATTGTTCTTACTTTGTAGGATTTTCCATCTGAGCAGGTTACAGTTGAGTTATCAGAATGAGATAATAAAGCTTCTTCAAGAGTTTTTCTGCCTAGTTCATCGGCTAATATTTTTCTCAAAGTTTTACTTATCCTGCCTTTCATAGTATAATTAGCTCAATATATTTTATAATCTTTTCTAAAATCATTGAAAAGGCCTTAAAAAGCAAGATGGAAAAGTTTTTAAAATAAATTCTATTCTTTTTCTCTTAAGGCCCGGTAGCTTAGCCTGGTGGAGCACTCGACTGATAATCGAGAGGTCGCCGGTTCAAATCCGGTCCGGGCCATGACAAAATGAAAGCGTATTTATTTATTTCAACGGAATCCAATGAAGAACAAAATGTTGTAGATAAGATACAAGAGTTCCCAGAAGTAAAACAGGCAGATATTGTTTTTGGGGAATGGGATATTGTTGCTTTGATAGAGGTTTCTTCATCCGAAGAATTAGGAAAGTTTGTAATGGAAAAAATAAGAAATATGCCTGAAGTAAAACTTACAAGCACAATGATTTTATGGAGTAAATAAAATTAACTTATTTTAGCTCCAGTTTCGATATCTTTGTCAACAGTTAGTAAAACAACGTTATCTTTAGATTTATCTGAAGCAGCCAGTAACATACCTTCGCTTTTTACACCCCTTAAAACTGCAGGTTCTAAATTTGCTATTACGATTATCTTTTTTCCAATTAATTCCTCTTTAGAATAGTAGTTTTTTATGCCTGCAACTAAGTTTCTTTCTTCATCTCCGATCTTAATTTTCATTACATAAAGTTTGTCTGCATTTGGATGGTCTGAGACTTCTAAAATCTCAGCTACTCTTAGATCTAATTTTCCGAAATCATCTATTGATATCATTTTTCTCCTCCAATTTTAAATTCAGTAACTTTTGATGTTTTCTCTTTTAATTCATTTATTTTTTCTTTGTCGAGTTTGTTGAATAGCATTTCTGGTTTATTTGTTTTTTTAATATTAAATTCTTTTATGTTTGTCCAATCTTTTTCATCGCAGTTTAACATAGATAATATCTTTTCAGAGGTATTTGGTAAATAAGGCTGTATTATTAAGCCGAGTACTTTAATTAAATTTACACAGTTATACATTACGTTTTTATCTTTTGTTTTCCATGGCTCTTTTTTATCAATATACTTATTTCCAAAACTTGATAATTTTAGTATTTCTTTTAGGGCATCACGGAGTTCTACTTTCTCATAAAGTTCAATTATTTTGTCTATTCTTTTATCAACTTCGTCTTTGAATTCTGGATCTATTGTGCCATCAACATCTCCATCAAAGTTTTTGTAAACAAAATTCAAAGTTCGATTTATGAAATTAGAAAAGTTACCAATCAGGTCTCCGTTTATTCGTTCTTCGAAATCTGTCCATAAAAATTCGCTATCGCTTGTTTCAGGAATAACAAATGAAAGGTAAAACCTCCAATAATCAGGATCTAAATCTAATTTTGGTAGATTTTCGCAGAATACACCACGATTAGCACTCTTAGAAAATTTTCCTCTTTCATAATTCAAGTACTGTAACCCTACAACATTATAAGGCAAGTTGTATGTACCTTCTGCCATTAATTCTGCTGGGAAAAGTATTGTGTGGAATGGAATGTTATCTTTTCCAATAAAGTGGTATATTTTACTATCTTTTTCTTTCCAAAATTCCTGCCATCTATCTTTATTCCATTCTTTTGTTGAGCTTATATAACCAATTGCTGCTTCTGCCCATACATATATTTTTGAATCTTCAAAGCCTTTTATTGGAAAACTTATTCCCCAGTTGATATCTCTTGTAATATCCCTAGGCTTTAAGCCCTCTTTAATCCAAGCTAACGCAATGTTTGTAACTTGTTTTCTCCAATGTTTATTGCTTTTTATCCAAGTTTCAAGTTTATCTGATAATCTGCTTAGATCTAAAAACAAGTGTTTCTTTTCAATGAATTCTATTGTCTCATTATTGCAAACTGCACATCTTGGATTTATCAGGTCTTCTGGATCTAATACCTTTCCACATTTTTCACATTGATCGCCTCTTGCATTTTCATAACCACAATGAGGACAGGTACCTAAAATATACCTATCTGCAAGAGACATGTTGCAAGTTTTACAGAATGGAATCTTTACTGTTTTCTCTATCAAATATCCGTTTTTGTACATAACTTGGAAAAACTCTTTTACTGTATCATGGTGTATTTTTTTACTAGTTCTTGAAAAATTATCATAGCTTATTCTAAACCAATCATAGATTTCTTTATGGATTTTATAATAAAAATCGCATAATTGTTGACAAGTTACTCCTAGTTTTTGTGCAGCTATTTCAGAAGTAGTTCCGTTTTCATCGGTTCCTCCAATAAAAACAGTATCATATCCATTTAATCTACAATACCTTGCAAAGATATCTGCAGGCAAATGACTCCCCACTATGTTTCCTAAATGAGGGACATTGTTTGTATAAGGTAGTGCTGCAGTAATCAGTCTTTTTTCTTTAGCCATAGAACTAGTCATTTATTATAATTTAAAAAATTAACTATCTTCTTCTTGGACAAAATAACTATAAGCTTCCTCTATTGTTTCTACTTCTCTTACTTCAATTCCGGCTTCATCTCCAATGTTTACTTTTCTTGGGATCCTCTCAGTATTACACCATTCCATAAATCCAAACTTTTCACAATGTGTTTTTTCTTCGTAAGTTATGTCATGGCTTTGTAATAATGGAACTAAGAATAGAGTAGCATTTACTGCTTTAGCTGCTTCTGCCTTTTCTAATACTCCTCCAATTGGGCCAATAGTGCCATCGTGATTCACAGTGCCAGTAATCATTACATCATCTCTTAATTTATCTCCTTTTAGTGCTGCAATTGTAGCCATTGTTAGTGCTGCTCCTGCACTTTCCCCACCAATTAAAGAAGCATTTGCTGTAATTCCATAAGTAATATCATAATTATCCAGTTCTAAACCTGTTATGTTTTCAGCTACTAGTTTAGCCATTCTTATGCTATTTTGGGTATCTACCCAGAATAAAAGGCTATTTATGTCTACCAAAGTTCTACCTGTTCCGGGTTCTGCTTTTACAAATAATTTAGTTGCAACGCCATTTCCACTATCGTCAACAGCAGGAACTTTTATTGTTGCTACGTGATCGCCTTCAAATGAAACTTCATTTGTAGTTTCAATATTATTCTCTTTAGGAATTGTTTTTGATTCATAATAGATCCCACCAGTTAAACCAATTAGTATACCAATTAATAAAAACAAGATCCAATACCTTTTATTGTGTCTAGAATTAACCCTCTTTTTTGGCATAATGTTATTTTTTATTTTTGGGTATATAAATTTTATGGAAAAATTAATGCCTGATTGCAAATAATGTAGAGATTGCAATCAAACTTCCTACGCCCAATATAAAGAATAATACAAGGTTTCCATCATTAAATAAATTATAGCCGTAGTATACTTGACTAATTTGGTTGTCTTGAGTATCAATAGTACAATATTCTTCACCAACAATTATTTTATAAATATAATCCATTGCACTATCATAAATGTGGTAAAATATTGTTCTTTTTCCTTGGTTTGTATCATCTATTGGCCTACAGATTCCTTTTTCAACAACAATAATCACATTATCCCAATCTATTTCATCATCTTCAGTGTCTTCTGTTTGCTCATAGATTGTTAGTTTAAATGAAACTTTTGCAGATGATCCGTGTTCATCTGTCACAGTTATTTCTATATTGTAAGTTCCTTCATCTTCTCTTGCTGGAACGAATTTGATTAATCCAGAATCTGTTATTTCAAATAAATCTGAGTTGTCTTGGAAAGTTAATGTGTCATTATCTTGATCATAAGCATCTATTTGTAATTCAAACCAGCTTCCTATTTCAGCATATTGATCTGGAATTTGATTTATTGTTGGAGCATGATTTTGTTGAGGTTGTTCTATTGTTTTGAATTTCCACTCTTGCCCTATTGTATTGTACTCTTGATCTTTTACAACAACATACCACTGATATACTGTATTATAGTCCAAATTATCTATGTAGTATTCAGGAATTTTAAGATTAGTTGCAATCTTAATCAAATTTCCAGATTCTCCGAAGTATAGGTCATAGTATAAGTTGTCTCCATCTTGATCATATGAATCCCAACTTAGAGTTAGGTCTAGAGAAATGTTTGTTGAAGAATGTGCAGGATATGGATTAAAAGGAGGGGATGGAGGATGATTTTCAACCTCTGGATTTAAAATAGTTGTAAAGCTAAATTCGCTACTTAATACACTTTCTTGGCCATCAGATACACTGACACGCCAATAATAAGTTGTATCATATTGAAGGTTATTTAATCTAAATTCTTCATTAGATCCTGCATTATATTTGTGGTAATCTGGTTCGGATTCTGCTCTTACCCAAACCTCAAAACTTAACATGTCATTGTCTTGATCATAAGCTTCCCATTTCAATAAAGGATTTATTTCTATATTCTCTTGATTGTCTGCAGGATACAAAAGATTTATTGTTGGAGGATGATTTTGTGCTGGTTCAGATTGTGTTGTAAAACTCCAAATTGGGCCAGGAACTTGATGTATTCCATCATCTGCTAAAACTCTCCAATAATAAGTAGTGCCATAATCTAAGTCTTCTAATTGATAACTTGTTCCAGTCAATCCATTTGCAATTTCATATGCAGGTCCAAAATTATCATAATCATCTGTAAAGTATAAGATGTAAGTTATTTCATCATCATCTTGATCTGTTGAAGCTAACCAGTCAAGTTCAACATTAATTGAGACATCTGTTTCTGCGTTTTTTGGAGAAATATAAATTGGTGCAGATGGTGCATGATTTTGTTGTGGATCTTGAACTGTTAAATATAATACATAGTAATCTTCTCCAAGAGTATCAAGATTATCATCAATGTAAATATATAATTCATATGTTCCAGGTTCTAAATCTGATGTAGTAAAAGTTCTAAATTCTTGATATTCTATACTTCCAAATGCTCCTTCTTGATATTCTGAAGAATCGATTAAATGTAATGGAACATACTCGTGTGGGGTTTCTGAGTTTTTTCTGATTAAGATTCCATAAGAGATTGTATCTTCAAAAGAGGTGATATGAATCTGGAATGTTGCTACGTCTCCTTTATTTAGTAAAATAGAATCTGCTGATTGAATTGGAATATTATTTATAGTTTCCCAGCTAGCAGAAACTATGCTTAATGCATCTGCATTTTGTATTAAAATTAATGAAAATAAAATTAGAAGGAATAATTTTTTCATCTTTTCCCTCCAAATCTGTAATTAAGTCCTGCTGAAACGTTTTTTCCTATTTTTCTTACATCAAATCTAGTATTTTTTCCTAATTTGAATCCAACACCATATCCAAGATCAAATTTTTTATTTCTGGATATAGTTGGGTTTGATCTCTCAGATCTTGTACTTAGTTGTATATCTCCTTCATCAGTATGGACATAATGAGAAAGTCTAGTTTCTTGCTGTTCTATTGTTTCTCTTTCTCTTAAGCTCGGATACAAAGAAAAGTTTAATGATCCGGCAATGTATCCAAATCTTGCTGCTACAGCATAATCGTGGTTTCTAGCAGTAGTTGTGTTTATTAAGTCGATTAAAGTATAATGCCCATTTGCCAGGTCGTTTCTTGCATGTTGTGTTGTTGTATTTTGTGTCTCGTCTTTATTTGGACGATAAACGCCTAGGCCAAATATTAAATCTCCTATTTGTTTGTTTAATTCGATACCATCCGTCCAAGCTTCCACTCCAAGTCCAGTTGAATCTATTGTTTGTTCAAGTTCTTGTCGTAAAAAATAATTATTTGCTTGTTCTAGATGTAACCTAGCATTAGTTATTCTTAATTCTAAAAGATATTGGTTTATTCTTTCTGATAAGTCTTTAATCCTTAAATCTTTTTGGAATAAATTTTCTTTTAAATTAAGGGTTCTTGTTATTTCATCTCCATATTTTATTCTGAATTTCCTCAAATCTTTTTTTAGATTAAACAGTGTTTTGGAGTTTTCTGGATAAAATAATGAAAGATAATCCAAAGTCAATCCCAATTGACCATATGCAGTGCTTGCACATTCAGTGTCTTTAAGAGATTTTGAAAGTTTATTATAAGATGATATTGTGCTTTCTACTATGTTATCGGGGGTTAATATGCCTTCTGTTTGTTCTTGAGCCTTTGATGCATTAGGCAATGCTAATGTTAAAGCTGCCAAAGGAATTAATAATTTTTGTTTTAAATTTATCATTTTTCACTCCAATTACAACTATCTTGTAGTTACAGATTGTTTATAAACCTTTTGGTTTATAATTACTTAAAAGAAGTAACATGAATTAAGACTTAAAACATAGAAATTAGGAAAAAGTGCTCCCGCCGGGATTTGAACCCGGGTCGTCGGCGCGAGAGGCCGAAGTGCTGGACCGGACTACACTACAGGAGCACATAAAATCCAGTTATGTGGTTATTTATAAAATTAATCATTAGTAGCCCCGCCAGGATTCGAACCTGGGTCTAGGGATCCAGAGTCCCCAATGCTGGACCGCTACACCACGGGGCTGCAATAAAACACAAAATTATGATATTTATAATATTTACTAAACCACCGCAACATATAAAAATAATTAGATTTAGTTTTTGTTCTATGAATTTCATAAAAAAGATATTTGAGAATAAAATAGATGAGAAGGTACATAATCAGTTTATAAAGTTTGGTAGAGGAACATTTGAGAATAAAGCATTAATAGATATTTCAGTAACTGCAAAAGCAATAAAGATAAAAACCTCTCCTGAGTTTACAAATGAGTTAGTTGAACTTCTTGGGAATAGTATTGAAGATAAAACACATGTAAAAGGAATAATCTTCGCTACAAAAGATCTTTCTCCTGAATCCCCAATAGAGTTTAAAGAGATTAAATCTGCAATGGGAATAAAAAAACATATTGTTGATGCAGAACTAACAAAGGAACAAATATTAGAATTATGTGAGAAATTTCCACTCAATTCATTAAGTCTTTCATTTTCAACAGATTATGGGACTTTAAAAGTAAAAGAAAAGGCTCCAAAATCTGCAAAGCCTGGTAAAGGAGATAGCCAGCCAAAAGCAGATTATTGTGTTTTTACCACTTCAGACAAGGATTTGTTAAATGATTTTGCTTTTGATATTGATAAGCCATTTAAAAAAGCATTTATCAAGCATACCTACATAATAGATGAGCTAATAATTCCTGAAGAATACAAAAACGATTTTGCCCAGGCAAGAATTCATTCAAAAAGGAAAGGAAAGGTCATTAGAGAGATCGAAGTAGATGGAGAAAATATCAAAAAAGAAGTTAATTTTGAAGCTTAATTTTACTCAAAAATAAAATAACAAAAGATTTTAATAATAAAAGTATAATGGGATTTCTCATGGATGATGATGAATATGCATCGCATATCCAAGCAATTTATAATGTAGCAATTTATTGCGATAACCCTGATGCAGTTTTCTTAATTTTTAAAGAGACAGGGATAATTCCAAATCTTGATAATTTGGATTATATGATTGAAATGTATGAAAGAACTGAGAAAATGGGGGAATTAGCAGATTTTTCAACATTATATAGAGATTTTATGAAACTAAGAAATGATTTGGGGGATAAGTTATTTTAGATTTTTAATAAAATCAAATTAGTATTTCCTAAATGTTTCTTTTCAATTACACCCCGCACTTCTAGTTTTTGAGTTATTCTAAATATTTGCACTTTATTAAATCCAGATAAAACAACTAATTTATTTTGTTCAATTGCATTATTGTTATCCAATAATATTTTGACCACAATACGTTCTTCCCTTGGTAAGATCTTTAATACTCTTTCTAGTTGGATTTTGTTTATTTTTGCTTGAAACATTATTACAATAAATGCTCCAACAAAAATAGACAAAAAAGAGATTGCATAAACAATTAAAGGAAGTTGTTCATTTGTAGAGTCTGTATAAACCCCATTAACTATAGAGAAAGCTATCCCTAATAGGAACATAGCACTAAATCCGATTATAAGTCTTTTATTATCTATCTCCATCTTTTAGTTCGATTTCTTTTTTTATTTTATTATACTCTTCTTTTGTGATTTCTCCACTGGCTAATCTTTTGTTAAGTATTTCAATAGCACTATCATTTGATTTGTAACCATAGTTGTTAGTGCCTCTCAATACCCACCAGATTATCAAGAAGAATAATGATAAAATTATTAATTGGATTATCCATCCATAAGGATAATGCATCCCCATCCCAAAAGCTTGACAACTATTCATATTCAATTAACCTCCTACCTCTTTAAAAAATTATTGGATGGGGTTTAAGCCCCATCACATAAATGGGCAATTCATACCCATTCCTCTTGCTTTGCCATGTTGCATACCTTGTCCTGTTCCGTCTCTCAACCTCATTCCACCTTCTAATCCATTTTCTTCCATGTACTCATGTCTTTCTTTTAATTGTTGAAATGAGTCTTCATCAATTACCCAAGGTGCTACATTATGGCCAATCTCTTCTCTGAAACTAACCAAGTCTTCGTAAGTTCCAGTCTCTAAGATTTCTTCCATTTGTTCTCTGTATGTTCCCCTGTAAGGGTTATCGAATCCTGGCCCGTATGCAGATACTAGACCGCCGATTGCAATCAGACTAACCAAAACGATTGCAAAGATTCCTAATTTTTTATTTGCCATCTTGCAAACCTCCGTTTTTTTGTAGTATTTCAATAGTTGAAACGAGATAACTATTTTGTTGAAACCAGTTGAAAAAAATTGAAACAGGCAGGGGATTTTTTGAAAAAATTCATAAATCTTTTAAATAAAACCTTAATTTTAATCTTATGAAAAAGATATTTACATCAGAATCTGTGACTGAAGGACACCCTGATAAAATTTGCGATCAAATATCTGATGCTATTCTTGATGAGTGTTTGAGACAAGATAAAAATTCAAGAGTTGCAATTGAAACATTAGCAAAATCAAATCTCATAGTTCTTGCTGGAGAAATAACAACAAATGCCGAAATAGATTTTGAGAATATTGTTAGAAGCGTTCTAAGAGACATTGGTTATACAAAACAAGAAGATGGAATAGATGCAGAAAATTGTAAAATACTAGTTCATGTGGAAAAACAATCTCCAGATATTGCATTAGGAGTTGACAAAGAAGGAGCTGGGGATCAAGGGATGATGTTTGGTTATGCATGCGATGAAACTCCAGAATTGATGCCATTGCCAATTTTTTTGGCACATAAATTAACTAAAAGACTAGCAGAAGTAAGAAAAAATGGGGAGTTAAATTATTTGAGACCAGATGGAAAAGCTCAAGTTAGTGTTGAATATGAAAATTCAAAACCAAAAAGAATAGATACTATTGTTTTATCTACTCAACATGATGAAGAAGTTTCTTATGATGAATTAAAAAAGGATATAATTGAAAAGGTGATTAAACCTGTTTGTGAAGAATATTTAGATGAGAATACAAAATACCTAATAAACCCTACTGGAAAATTTGTGTTGGGCGGGCCATATGCTGATGCTGGATTGACTGGAAGAAAAATAATAGTGGATACATATGGTGGAATGGGCAGACATGGTGGGGGCGCTTTTTCTGGAAAAGATCCTTCAAAGGTGGATAGAAGTGCAGCTTATGCAGCAAGATTTATAGCAAAAAACTTAGTAGCTAATAAACTTTGTAAAAGATGTGAAGTCGGATTAAGTTATGCAATTGGGGTTGCAGAACCAGTAAGTATATTCATTGATACATTTGGAACCTCTGAAAAAACAGAAGAAGAATTAATTAATATTATAAAAGAAAAGTTCCCATTAAAACCCGCAGAGATAATCTCTTATTTTAATTTGAAATCTCCAATATATAGAGATACTGCAACTTATGGGCATTTTGGTAACCCAAACTATCCATGGGAAAAAGTAATGCTTTTATAATATTATTGCTTGATTACTTTTATGTTTAAGTTTATCAAAAGGTATAAAGCAAAAAAAGAGGAAAAGAAAAGAATAACAATGCAGGACAGATTTAATTCTGCCTTAGCTAATTTTGAAGTTTTAAAAGCTGAAAGGGGAGAATTCCATGAATTTGTGAAACATTTTAGGGACCATTCTTTAATAATGCTGATAATTGGAAGAAGAGGAGCTGGGAAAACTGCATTAGGCATGAAGTTAGTTGAAACCGCTGCAATATTAGGAAAGAGGATTTATGTTATTGGGTTTTCAAACTCTAAAGTTCCTAGTTGGGTTAAAAAGGTAGAAAGTATTTCTGAGATTCCAAATAATTCATTAGTCTTGATAGATGAAGCAGGAATTTCTTATTCTTCAAGATCTTCGATGAAACAATCAAACAAAGAATTAGCTGAATTATTAGCAATTGCTAGGCACAAAAATCTATCTTTGATTTTTATCACTCAGAATTCTGCTATGTTGGATTTAAATGTTTTAAGATTATGCGATATATTATTGTTTAAAGAACCTTCCCTATTACAAACTAAGTTTGAAAGAAAGGCGTTACAGGACATGTTTGTGAAGGTAAAGGATTCTTTTTCTAATTTAGAGAGTAAGAAAGAACCTTTTTACGTAATCTCGGACGATTTTGAAGGTTTAGTTAAGAGTGGATTGCCCGAGTTCTGGAATGAGAGCATTTCTAAAAGTTTTAGGAAGAGATAACTAATTATCTACTAGACTCTTTAACTTTTGAACAATCCAAACCATCCCTAGAGTATCTAATTTACAATAG
>CAZQVG010000001.1:13901-79536 GCA_964596705.1 Candidatus Woesearchaeota archaeon
ACTCTTTAACTTTTGAACAATCCAAACCATCCCTAGAGTATCTAATTTACAATAGTCTAATAAGTCAGAATAAACTTTTTCTTTATCTGAGTTATCTTGAGTATAAGTAACTCTGTGATATTCAAGGGCTGCAATGTCTCCTTTGCCTATCTCCAATTCAGAATAATCTTCACCAACCAAAGCAGGCAATACGTTTTTTATTGATGCTGAGCCTTTTTGTTTTGGATGGTAATAATAAAAGTTCCTGAATGGGATTAATAAGTCAACGATCCTTTCTAAAACAGAATTAACAAAATCTTGATATTCTGGAAAAATTTCTGCTAATTCTCTTAAAATCTTTTTTTCAAAGGATTCATTATAAACAATTATGCTTCCAGAAGTTCCAAGCATTTTTTCTAAGGAAGAAATAAATTCTTTTCTTGGATCTTTATTCCCTTGATATAAAAAAGAATGGTGTTCTATATTCCAATCTTTATCTACTATGTGCAAAGAATATTGGAATGGAATGTGTTGATATGGTCTTGAGTTATCAAATAAAGGGACCGCACTATTTATTGCTTCAAAGTCTAAAAAGTACAGGGGATAAGTTAAGCCGTTTAGGAATTGAGATATTTTTTGTTTGTCTATATGTTCTTTCCCATTAACTTGAATTCTTTGTTTTTCATTTAACTCAAAATCTTCAGGAATTTCTGACAAAGAATAAACCTTTCCATTAATTAGTTCAAAAGCTTTTTTCTTTCCCCTATATAATTGAAGAACATGGTCTTCTGGCAAAAAGCTCCAACATTCCTTAATAAGGGGGCACTCGTAAGGGTTATTACATTGTTCACCTATGCCAATATTTGGTGCAACAGGACTATTTATAGCATCCCTTATCCTATCAATATTTCTTGGAACCTCTGGAAGAATATTATTTACTTCTTCTGTTATGTCTTTTTTAACAAATAATTTTTCTACTTCTATTTCTCCATTTCTTACATATTCATTATTGAGGTGCATCACATAACAATTTTTTATTTTTAATCCGGCTAATTCACAACAATGTTTTTGAAATGCAACGTCTTGTATATTTACTTCTTTTACATGTGTGCCAGATTTCACTTCAACAATATCAAAACCTTCCGAATTTGGAACTAAGATGTCTACCCTTGAATAAAGATCATTAACTAAAAAACCTGCTTCAAATAATGGTTTTTCTTCATTTAATAGAGATTGGGTTTCTTGTATATTGCCATGAAAGTCTTGAGTTGGAATGTCAATTCCCCCTAAAAATAATTTTTTTGCATATTCTCCAATCTCTTGTCCGGTTGCAAATCTTTGTTTTGTAGATTCATCAGGTTCTGGAATTTTTTCTGGTTCATGAAATTCTGTCCACACTAATCTTAGACATTGTAAGCCCTCAAGATATTTTGATTTTGTTAAAATTGCCATCAATGTGTTAAACTAATTAATTATTTATAAATCCTTTCTTAGTATTTGGCAAACAAAAATAATATAAAAGATCCTATTATTTTTAGAAAAATGAAAAAACGATTAATAGTAATTTTAGTAGTAATTTTGGTGGGGTTGGCATTAGTTTTATTGCCGAAAAACTCATCTCAAGATATTAGTGTGGGGAAACCAATAACAGGTAAGGCGTATCATTATACAAAACCTGTGCAGATAACTTATGAAAATCTTCCAGCATTTCTTTCAAAAAACAATATAATAAATGATTTGCCCGAGGATGTAACAATTTTATTGAGATTCTATAATTTTAATAGTGGAGAAAGAGAATATGAGAGAACTTTTATTATCACAAGAGGAAATGTTAAAGAAGGGAATTTAGATGATCCTGATTTGTATTTAGACATACATTCAAAATACCTAAATGAATGGAATTCTGCAAATTTTTGTAATATAATGACCAAAGCAAATAACAATGGAGACCTTGGATTTACCAGTAAATTATCCACTACAAAGCTCCTTTGGAAATTTAAATCCTTAACAAAGTATAAATCTTGTTTTGGGCTATAATACAAAACATTTATTAAGTTTAGAAACAAAGTTTTATTATGGTTTTTTTAGATATAGCGTCTCAACTTGGAATAAGTCCTGCATTATTTGCTGTAGTTATGGTGTGGTCCACAGTTTGGAAATTAATTGCTTTTTGGAAATCTGCAAGAAATAACCAATTAGTTTGGTTTATATTGTTTGGGATTGTAAATACATTAGGAATTTTAGAGATAATATATATTACATTATTCCAGAAAAAAAGAAAGAGATAAAATGGACCCGAAAAAACTGGCAATGATTATTGGGATTGCAATATTGCTTCCTTTATTTGTTGGACTGTTTATTGATGCAATTTATTCTGCACCAGAGTATAGAGATTTTTGTAATAAATCAGAGTATGTGCCTCCTGTTAGGCCAGGAGAATACGATTGTAATGTAGAGTTCAGTACAGAATATCAAGAGTGTTTGGAGCAAGGGGGAATTCCGAGATTGGAATATACAGATAGTTGTCCCTCTTTTAAAGAATGTGATTTTTGCAATAAAGAATATAGGCAAGCTTTAGAAAATTACAATAAAAATTTATTTTTCATTATAGCCCCCATTGGTTTGATCATAGTTGTTTTGGGATTATATTTGGCAATAGATTATCTAGGTGCAGGATTGATGTTTGCGGGATTAATAACTTTGTTTTATGCCACCCTTAGAGCTTTCCCTGATCTAGGAAAATTAACAAAATCCTTAGTTATTTTAATTGAATTATTAATAATAATGTGGATAGGATATAAAAAAATAGATAAAAAATGAAAAAGATATCAATTTTGATTTTATTTCTAATTTTGTTAGCCTCTTCATGTACAAATAATTCAACTTTCTGTGCTCAAGATGTAAAGTTGTGTGAAGATGGAACTTATGTCTCTAGAGACCCAACCAATAATTGTGAGTTTAAATCTTGCCCCGAGACCATAAATTGTGATTATAAGAATCAATGTCCGGAGGGTTATAATTGCTATTCTTTTCCAGAAGATGAAGATCCAATTTGTTACATAGGAGATCCTTGTGAAAGGTGTGCATCGAAGAATTGTGATATAACTGAATCTTTCCCTATGCAAGTTTTTTGTAAATAAAATGAGAGAAGACCTAGTGCCTTTTCTTCATTCCTAGGCTAACCAGCCAGTAGGTCGAAAAGGGTGGTCGGGCCTTCGGTTATAGATGTAGTTTAAAACTTAAAAACATTTCTATATGGAGTCTAATGCTTCTTTTACTGTGCCAGAGGATTCTTTGAACTTTATTGACTTTTCATTTAATGCAGATTCCATATTTGGTCCAAATTTTCCAGCAATAACTAATTCAACACCTTTCTCTGCCAACATGTAAGCAACTGACCACCCTGCTCCTCCGCCTCCGACAGCAAAGGGGTTTTTTATTTTTTCTATCAGTTCTTTGTTATCAAAAATCAGATAATATGGTGCTCTGCCGCCCATATCACTAATGTTTGAATTTATGTCTTCTCCCTCAGATGCAATTGCGACTTTCATTTTTTACCTCCCATTAATTTATTTATTATTATCCCTTGCAAAATAGAAGCAAGAATCATAACCATACTCAAAACAATTATATATTTCCACCCAAAATAAATTAGCATAATTGGAATAAGAGGTATCTTTATTGCTCTATTATATAAGAAACATGCGATTAGCCCATAATTTACTCCTTTTTTATTTAGATCTGCCAATAATGGATACCACATGTAGATTGGACCAGAAGAAAGAATACCTCCAACTACTGCAAAGATCCATTTTCTTATCTTTTTTCCTTCTATGTGGGTTATTATGAATTTTGGGGTAATGAAATAATTGGCTATTGCCATCAAAATAAAAATCAAAATAAAAACTGGAAGTACTTTAAGAAATATGCCAAAAGATGATTCAATGCTTTTTTTAAACAAAGCATTATTGAGAAAATAAATCACCACATATCCAAAAATAATTGAGATTAAAAAGTACCCTGCCCCAGATATTTTGTTTTTTAAGCCCATTTTATCAGTATTAGATTTACAACTAGTGCTACTAAAATAGCTAAAACGAATGCCGAGATATTTCTAATTATGGCAAACTTTTTTCCAAGTATTGCAGACTCTGCAGGTAATTGAATTAATCCAACTGTAACCCATGCAACAATAAATGAGGTAACCGGTATCAAACTTATCCCGGCAGACATCATTTCTCCAGCCAAGATATAACTAGTTATTGGATTGCCTGCAGATATACTTCCAACTATTGTTGCTAGAAATGTATCTAAAATGCCTCCCTTAAATATAGTTAAATAAAAAGATTTGGGGATTGAAGCTGTCAAAAACCCCACAAGCAGGATAACAGAAAATATCATAGGTAATGAGTTAATTAATGATTTTCCCGATTTTATGATTGCTTGTTTTGCTCGTTTCATGTTTTGAATATATATTCATAATAATATATAAAGCTTTCGATAACCAATAGTTTTTTAAACAAACTATCCTCTCAAAGGCGGTTTGTAAAATGGATTTTATAAGAGAAGTTAGAAAAGTAATTCCTGACTTAGGAATGTTGCCAAAGGTAGAGGGAATTGAAATATATGGTGCAAAGATTCCCTTACAAAACGAAGGAGGAGATCATATTACTTGGGTAGATTTCAAGAGCAGATATAATATGTCTGCAATGATAGAAGAAGCTTTGGGGAGAGGTAGAAGAGATATTGCAAGAAAGTTAGAGGAAAACCAACACAAAGCAGGAATGTTATTATCAGATGTGGCAGGACATGAAGACCATAATTCTATCTTAACGGCTGCTTTTCATCATGCTTTTTTGTTGGGGGTTTTAGATCATCTTTATTATACAGGGGAAGTTCCAGTAAGGTTGTTTGAACATCTAAACACTAGATTTTACAATGCTAGAGATTTTACACAAAACATTTCAATGATTTATGGAGAAATTTCTGAGCAAGGGAAGTTTAGATATATATCTGCAGGAAGTCCACCCCCAGTAATATATTCAAATCTCTATGATAGGATATTTCACCTAGAGAAAGATCAACATTCCACTACATTTCCAATTGGATTAGCCCCATCTGGTGTGCCTGGAACAAATGAAACATTAGATGATCAACCAATTGCAGTAAAACCCCCTTATGAAGTAAACGAAATTAGTTTAATGGGGAAGGGAGATATATTGATTTTATATACAGATGGGTTATCTGACCATGAGAATGAAGACAATGAAAATTATTTTCCAGATAGATTAGAGAGTATAATAAGAAAAACGAAAAATCTTACGTTAGAAAAGATGTTTGATGCGATAAGAGAGGATATACTTAGTTTTGCTGCACCTAAAGATGACATAAGCTATATTTTAATAAGAAATAACTAATATCTTCCTTTTATTTTTTGTTTGGGGATTTCTCTTTTATTTAATCCAGATTCATATTGTTTTGGAGAGATAACTTTGTAACGTTTTTTATTCTGGTCTTCTTTTCTTTTTAATTTTAATTTATATTCTCTTGTAGGTGTCCTATGTTCCACCCATTCTTTTGGAGGGACATGAAATCTCTGTCTAGTTTCATGTTTATACTTTACCCTATAGTGATTTTGATTCATATGCCACCATATGCTCCATGAAGAATAACCCAAGTTTCTATGAAATCTTGCTGGCCATAAGGGAAAAGGATCATATCCATCATAATATCCGTCATAGTCGGTATCTGGATTTCTTGGATTTGTGCCCAACCATATCTCAACTAAGTCATCTAAACCGTCATAATCTGTATCTGGATTATAAATATTTGTTCCTATCATGGATTCATTCCAATTACTTATGCCGTCTCTATCCCAATCAATAGGAGAGTAATAATCTAAGAATATGCCGTCTCGGTTAATATCCCACCAAGGTGTAAAATTTGTTGGGTAGTGTGCATGAATGTGCCATCTCCACCAATCATAATTCCAAAATTCAAACCCCACATTAAAATATAATCTTGAATCATCTATTGGATCAGTGAAATATAATTCTCCATTAATATTAATTGTTTCCATATCTAAAATTGGTCCAGTTTCTTTGTTTTGATAATAGCCTGAAACATAAACCGTTTTTTCGGGATGCCCTGCAGGAAGTTCGTTATTTATTCTAATTACATAAGATAGGTCTTGTTTAACTTCGTTCAGTATTTCATGATTTGTTCTGTCAACTGACTCATAAACAATAACTTCCCGGCCTATAGTAGGAGAATAGCCCTCAATCTGGAATAGATCTTTGTAAAATCTTGCGCTGTAGGGCATTATATCAATGCCAACCCTAGAATTGTTCCTTGGAATGGGAGATCTATAGTTTATTCTTGCAGAAATATTTGGAGCACATGCAATATTTGTTAATAATGTTGCAGCAAATAGGGTAGATAGACCGAATTTTCTTAATCTTTTTTTTATTTTAGAGTATAACGGATTATCTTTATCCATTAGTTATTATCATTGATTTTATTATTTATAAGTGTTTTCAATAAGCTTAAATATTAAAATTTATATGTAAATAGTATGAAAGAAGATTATTTATCAAAAGATCCAATTTTGCATAGAAAAGAGGAATTTGAGGAAGAAGAAGACTAATCAAAACATTTATAAAGATAAAATGAACTTATTAAAATCCCCTACTGTACGTTAAAATCAGACCGCTGATTCTTAGAAAGATTTATAAATGATATAACTTGCCAAAAAGAACATGCCAAAAACACATAAACCAAGATCAGGAAGTTTGCAGTTTTGGCCTAGAGTTAGAGCCAAACGTATTTACTCGTCTATTAAGAGTTGGTTTAATAGTTCAGAATCTAAACCTTTAGCTTTCGCAGGTTATAAAGTTGGCATGACTCATATTCAAACCACAAGACCTGGAAAAAAAGGTACAGAAATTATAACTAATGTGCCTGTAACAATTATTGAGTGTCCGCCATTAAAACCTCTTTCTTTACGTTTCTATAAAAATACGCCATATGGTTCTCAAGTTATTACTCAAATATTCTCAAAAAACCTTGATAAAGAATTAGCAAGAAAGATAACCTTGCCTAAGAAAACAAAAGAAGAAATCCCTGAAAATTATGACTTCTTTAAACTTGTTGTTTATACACAACCAAAACTTACTGGAATAGGAAAGAAAAAACCAGAAATATTTGAAATCCCTATTGGAGGAGATTTAGAATATGCAAAATCTTTGTTAGAAAAAGAGATAGATGTTGAAGAAGTATTCAAAGCAGGACAATTTTTGGATTCTCATGCTATTACAAAAGGTAAAGGATTCCAAGGACCAATAAAGAGATTTGGTATTGGTTTGAAATCCCATAAATCTGAAAAGAAAAGAAGGTCTGCAGGAAATTTGGGAGCGTTTACTCCAAGAAAAGTTTCATGGAAAGTTCCGCAGCATGGTCAGATGGGATTCTTTAAAAGAACAGAATATAATAAATTACTGATGTTAATTGGACAAGATCCTGAAAAGATAAATCAAAAAGGTGGATTTAAACATTATGGATTAATAAAAAATAAGTATATTTTAGTTAAGGGGTCAATCCAAGGTCCTACAAAAAGATTAGTTATATTAACAGAAGCAATTCGAGGCAAAAAACCAAAACAATTAGAAGAAATCAAATACATAAGTACTGAATCTAAACAATGAAAGCAATAACCTATACAAAAACTGGAGAAAAAGGAAAAGAAATCGCTTTGCCTAGACAGTTCTCTGAAGAAATCAGGCCGGATTTAATCAAAAGGGCTGTATTAGTTATTCAATCAAGAGAACGTCAACAATATGGCGCAGATCCTAGAGCAGGTATGGATTTTTCAGCTACTTTATCTAGGAGAAGAAGAGATTATAGAGGTTCATATGGAAGAGGAATTTCAAGGATTCCAAGAAAAGTTATGATAAGAAGAGGTACTCAGTTTATATATACTGGGGCAGTTGTTGCAAGTACAGTGGGAGGTAGAAGAGCTCATCCTCCAAAAGCAGAAAAGATATATGAACAAAAAATAAACAAGAAGGAAAAACAAAAAGCAATAAGATCTGCGATTGCGGCAACATTAGATAAAGAGATATTGAAACAAAAAGGGTTTAGTGCTTTAGATAATGTTCCATTAATAATTGAAAAATTAGAAGAAATTTCAAAAACAAAAGAGTTCAAAGAATTAATGATTAAGTTAAATTTGAAACCAGAACTTGAGAGGGTTGAAAATAAAAAAATAAGAGCAGGAAAAGGGACTATGAGAGGAAGAAAATATAGAAGAGTTAAGGGTCCTCTTGTAGTTGTTGCTGACAACAACTCAAATGTGTATAAAGCATGTAGAAATCTTCCTGGATTTGACGTTGTTGAAGTAAGTTCCTTAAATGCAGAATTACTTGCTCCTGGAGCAGAACCTGGAAGATTGGTTATATGGTCATTAGACGCAATCCAAAGATTGGAAAAAGAAAATTTATTTTATTCAACAAAGAAAAATGGATCCGTACAAGATAATAAAGTATCCGCTAGCAACTGAAAAGGCGGTAAGGATGATGGAAGCAGAGAATAAGCTTACTTTAATCGTAGATAAAAAAGCAAAAAAACAAGAGATTAAAGAAGCTGTTGAAAATTTATTTAATGTGAAAGTATTAAAAATTACAACATTGCATACTCCAGATAACAAGAAAAAAGCATACTTACTATTATCACCTGAAACACCAGCAATAGATGTTGCTACTAAACTAGGTTTGATGTAAAATGGGAAAGAGATTAATCATACAAAGGCGTGGAAGAGGAACTGCTACATATAGAGCACCAAGTCATAGGTATGTTGGTGCAACATTCCACAGAACCTATGATGAGATAGAAAAATCTGGATTGATCTCTGGAAAAATTGTAGACATAATTAATTGTCCAGGTCATTCAGCGCCTTTGATGGAAATTGAGTATGAGGGTGGAGAAAGGATATTGAGTATTGCACCTTTAGGAATTCATACAAATCAAGTTGTGAGCTCAGGTGCGAAAGCTCCTATAAAAGAAGGAAATACATTACCATTAAAGAGTATTCCAGTCGGAACATCAGTATATAATATAGAAACTCAAGTGGGAGATGGTGGAAAATTAATGAAAGCTGCTGGAAGTTTTGCAAAAGTTGTTGCAAAATCTGATAAAAAAGTCACAATCAAACTTAAATCAAAGAAAACAAAAGTTTTAGATGAGAACTGCAGAGCAACAATTGGAGTAGTTGCTGGCGGAGGTAAAAAAGAAAAACCTATATTAAAGGCAGGAAAAAAGATGCATATGATGAGGGCAAAGAACAAACTTTACCCAAGAACATCAGGTGTAGCTATGAACGCAGTAGACCATCCATTTGGATCTGGTAGAGGAAGACACATGGGTAAACCAAGAACAGTTTCAAGAAATGCTCCACCTGGTAGAAAAGTAGGTTCAATCTCATCAAGAAGAACAGGTAAGAAGAAGTAAAATGGCAAAAAAAGAATTTACATACAGAGGAAAAACAATTGAAGAACTTAAGGCAATGCCTTTGCAAGAGTTCGTTAAACTAATCCCTGCTAGAGAAAGAAGAACTATAGCTAGGGGATTTACTGAAGCCCAGAAGAGGCTATTGAAAAAAATAGATGCAGCTTTGCAAGGGACATATAAAAAAGCAATAAAGACCCATTGTAGGGACATGATAATCTTGCCAAAGATGGTGGGCTTAAAGATCCATATTCATAACGGAAAAGATTTCGTTGGGATAGATATTCAAAATGAAATGATTGGTCACAGATTAGGAGAGTTTGCAGAAACAAGAGCAAGATTGAAACATAGTGCTCCAGGTATAGGGGCTACGAAATCATCTGCACACCAATCTGTTAAATAAAAATGACTGAAGAAAAGAAAAAACAGGAAGTTGAAACAAAGAAAAAGGAAGAAGCTCTAAAAGAAAAAGAAGAGCATTTTGCTATAGCTAGAGCAGTAAATCTTCCAATTTCAACAAAACATTCAGTAGAAATTGCAAAATTCATAAGAAAGAAAGAGCTTAACAAAGCAAAAATGCTACTCAATGAAGTATTGGAACATAAAAAAGCTGTTCCTTTCAAGAGATATAATAGAGATATGGGCCACAAGCCTGGAAAAATTGCAGCTGGAAGGTATCCTGAAAAAGCAATTAGATATTTTATACGATTGCTTAATGATGCTCAAGCTAATGCTGAAAATAAAGGGTTAGATGCTTCAAATTTGATTATTGCAGAGATAAAGGCTGACCGTGGTGCTCAGCAATGGCACTATGGTAGATTAAGAAGAAGAAAAATGAAGAACACCCACTTATTTGTTAAAGTGATGGAGTTGGAAAAATGATTGAAAGAGGAATAATAAAAAAGAAATTGAATGAATTCAAGATCCTTGAGCATATTGCAGAGGTTTTAGATAGACCGGGTTATAGCCATACAACAATACAAAAAACGCCTCTTGGGGAGAAAATTACAATATACACTTCAAAACCAGGATTTATAGTGGGTAGAAAAGGGGCTAATATAAAAGACCTTACTCAGGTATTGAAAGATAAATTTGGGTTAGAGAATCCTCAAGTAGAGGTAAGTGAAATTGATAATCCAAACTTAAATCCTCATTCAGTTGCTAAACATATCGTTCATACTTTCGAAAGGTTTGGTCCAAGTAGATTTAAATTCCTTGGGTACAAAATGTTAGAAAACATAATGGCTGCAGGTGCAATTGGTGCGGAGATTGTTATCTCTGGAAGAGGTGTGCCTAGTACAAGATCAAAGACTTGGAGATTCACTGCGGGCCACCTTAAAAAATCAGGAGATGTTTCCGAGAATCTAATCAAGAAAGGATTTGCAGTTGCTCATCTGAAATCCGGTTCAATAGGAGTTAAAGTAAATATTTTGACTCCAGACATAGAACTTCCAGATCATATTGAATTCAGAGAAACAATAACTGTCGAAGAAGTAAAAGAAGAACCAAAGGTTCAAGAAGAATCTGAAAAGAAGGAGATTCAAAAAAAAGAAACAAAAGAGGAAACTCCAAAAGAAGAAGAAACTAAAGCAGAAGAAAAAATAGAAAAGAAAGAATCAGATTCAAAAGAAGAAGAGAAAAAACCTGCTGCTAAGAAAAAGACAACTAAGAAGAAAACAGAAAAAGTTCCAACAGCGGCTGAACTAAAGAAGAAGAAGGAAAATGGCGATAATAAAAAAGAATGAACTAAAACAAATGGATAATAAATCCATTAGTGAAAAATTAAATGAATTAAGGGATGAACTAATCAGGATCAGAGCTCAAATTGCAATGGGAACTCTTCCTGAAAATCCTGGAAGGATAAAGGAGATAAGAAGGACTATTGCAAGGATACTCACCATAAAAAGAATGAAGGAGGGTAATGAAAAAGTATGACCGAGATATGCCCTAAATGTGGGCTACCAGAAGACCTTTGCGTTTGTGAAACAATAGCAAAAGAAGACCAGAGGATACGTATAAAGAAAGAAAAGAAAAGATACGGCAAACTGATAACAGTGATCGAAGGCATCGACAAAACAACAATCGACATCAAAGATGTGGCCAAAAAGCTTAAAAGCAAGTTTGCTTGCGGAGGAACAGTCAAAGGCTCCGTAATTGAGCTTCAGGGAGATCACGTAGCAAAGGTTAAGGATGAGCTCATTAAGCTCGGTTTCAATCCTGACACCATAGATTAAAAATGGTACGGGTTTGGAAAGGAGAGCTGATTGGCTCATATGTTAAGGTAGTTGACTCAAAAAATAAAACCCTTGTCGGATTGGAAGGCAAGGTTATAGACGAAACAAAAAATACCATCACTTTCGAAGATGGGAAAAAGGTAATAAAATCCCATGTTATGCTCGAGGTGAATGGTGAAATTGTCGAAGGGAAGACAATACAAAAAAGACCCGAGGATAGAATAAAAAAATGAAAGGAGAAAAACAGATCGGACTTGAAATTGATTTTCCTAAAGAGAAATGTGATGATAAGAAATGCCCTTTCCACGGAGATCTAAAAGTAAGGGGTAGAATCTTTAGTGGAATAATCAGATCAAAAGATACTCATAAGACTGCTGTAGTCGAATGGACAAGGCAGATAAAAATCAAGAAGTATGAAAGAGTAGAAAAAAAGAGATCTAAGGTAAGTGCTCATAATCCTCCATGTATTGATGCTCAAAAAGGGGATATGGTTTTGATTGCTGAAACAAAACCAATCAGTAAAACAAAAAATTTCGTAATATTGAAAATCCTAAAGAAAAATGAAAGCGATTAATGCCAAAATAACAAAAACTCTTGTAAGAGGTTCCAGGATAGACGTTTGTGATAATTCTGGAGCTAAGAAAGTGTTTTTGGTATCTGTAAAGGGGTCAAAAACAAAAAAAGGGAGATATCCTACTGCAGGCGTTGGGGACTTGCTTAAAGTTTCAGTTATACAAGGTACCCAAGACATGAGAAAACAATTAGTGCCTGCAATATTAGTAAGGCAAAGAAAAGAGTACAGAAGACCAGATGGAACAAGAATAAAATTCGAAGACAATGCAGTAATAATATGCAAAGACGAGAAAGGAAATCCAAAGGGAACTGTATTCAAAGGCCCAATTGCAAAAGAAGCTGCAGAAAGATGGCCTGCAGTTGGAAAAGTTGCTAAAATAATAGTTTAAAAATGAAATCAATATTTTCAAAATTTTGGATAAGTAGTAAACAACCAAGGAAACAGCGTAAATATAGATACAATGCTCCTCTTCATATAAGGAAGAAATTTGTATCTGTTATGCTTTCCAAGGAATTAAAAGAGAAATATCAAAAAAGAAATGTTCCTGTTGTAAAGGGAGATAAGGTAAAGATACTTAGAGGCCAATTTAAAGGAAAAGTTGGATTGGTTGAAAAGGTTGACTTAAAAAGAATTAAAATTTATGTTCATGGAGCAGAAAATATAAGAAGAGATGGATCAAAGGCTTTTTATCCTTTAAGTCCATCAAATTTGATGATTACAGAACTAAAGTTAGACGATAAAAAAAGAAAACAAAGTCTAGAGAGGAAATAAAATGGGAAAATCTCACATAAAAAGAATAGCAGCACCGAAATCGTGGCCAATAAAGAGAAAGATCTCTAAATGGATCACTAGGCCGACTCCAGGACCACACAAATTAGAAAGTTCTATGCCTCTCGGTGTATGGCTAAAAGAAATATTGAAATTAGCAAATACTACAAAAGAAACCAAATATATCCTTAATAATGGTCAAGTTTTAGTAAATGGAAAGGCAAGAAAAGATCAAAAGTTCCCTGTAGGAATAATGGATGTACTGACTGCAGGTAAAGAGAACTATAGAATAATGCTCAATACAAGAGGAAAACTTGTTCCTGTACCTATCAATGCTACAGAGGCTAAAATTTATCCAAAGAGAGTTATCGGAAAAACCTCATTAAAAGGAAAGAAGACTCAAGTAAATTTATCAGATGGAACAAATATTTTATCAGAGAACAAGTATAAAACAGGGGATACAGTTGTATTCTCAGAGGGCAAGATAAAAGACCACTTAAAATTTGAAAAAGGTGTAATCGTTTATATCCTTGCAGGTAAGCAAGTTGGAAAGATTGGAGTAGTAAAAGAGATAGTAGAATATAAAGACTTTAGACCAACAAAGATCATATTCACTCAAGGTAAAGAAGACTTTGAAACATTGAAAGAATATGCATTTGTAATAGGAAAAACAAAACCTATTGTAAGTTTGCCAAATGAATAAAATGAAAGAAATTAGGATAGAGAAATTAACCCTTAATATTGGGGCAGGGGAAGCAGGAGATAAATTAGAGAAAGCTGTAAAGTTATTGAACAAAATAACTGGCAAAAAACCTCTAAAAACAGTTTCCCACAAAAGAATTCCATCGTGGAGTGTAAGGCCAGGCCTTACAATTGGAGCAAAGGTAACAATAAGAGGGAAAGAAGCAGAAGAAATGTTGAAAAGATTATTGGTTGCGGTGGACAATACACTAAAACCTTCCTCATTTGATAATCAAGGCAATTTCGCATTTGGAATACATGAATATATAGATATTCCAAAGATGGAATATTTGGTTGAAATTGGTATATTGGGACTTGATGTGGCAGTAACTTTAGAAAGGCCAGGGTATAGAATAAAGAAAAGGAAATACCAAAGAAAATCAATCCCTACAAAACATAGGATAACAAAAGAAGAAGCAATAGAATATTTAAAAACTAAATTCAATGTAAAAATAGGAGAGCGTGAATAAAATGACAACAAGCGACCATAGAAAAGCATATGGGCAATTGCAAGCAAAACCCGCAAAACTTGCAAAGTTCATAAAACACAACAAACCTAAAGAAAGGAGTTGTGGAAGAGCTTTGAAAAAATGCGAGAGGTGCGGGAGAAATGGAGCACATATTCAAAAGTATGGCCTTCATTTATGTAGGCAATGTTTTAGGGAAACTGCAAAAAAATTAGGATTCAAAAAATATAGTTGAGGTTAGAAAATGTCAATGAATGATACATTAGCAAATGCACTTTCACATGTATTGAACTGTGAAAAAGTAGGTAAAACAGAATGCACTATAAAAAATGTTTCAAAGGTAATCAAAGAGACATTTAAGATCTTAAATAAAAACGGATATATTGGCAAGATGGATATCACAAAAAATTCCAGGGGAGAAACAATGGTTGTAGAATTAAAAGGAACAATAAATAAATGTGGTTCGATTAAGCCAAGATTCCCAGTAAAACTTTCAGATTATGAAAAATATGAAAGAAGGTATCTTCCTGCAAAAGACTTTGGAATAATCATTGTTTCAACTTCAAAAGGTATGATGACCCATAATGAAGCAATCGAAAAGAAGTTGGGAGGAAAACTCATTGCATATTGTTACTAAAAATGGCAAAATTAAATATTACGGACAAAATAGAAATCCCTGAAGGCATAGAGGTAGAAGTAAATTCTACTGCGATAAAAATAAAGGGTCCAAAGGGAGAATTAAGTAGAAGGTTTAGTCCATTAGTTAAGGTTGCCAAAACAGAAAATGAGATAGTATTTGAAATAAAAAATGCAACAAAAAGAGAAAAAACACTTATGAAAACAACCGAAGCTCATGTTAAAAATATGATAAAGGGAGTTACAGAAGGTTTTGAGTACCACTTAAAGATTTGCTCTGGCCACTTCCCTATGACAGTTAGTTATGAAAACGGAGAAGTTATTGTGAAAAACTTCCTTGGAGAATCTGTTCCGAGAAAGGGGAAGATCCCCGGTGATGTCAATATTGAAATAAAGGGGGATGAAATAACAGTAACTGGAATAGATAAAGAAAAAACAGGTCAGGCCGCTGCAAAAATAGAGTCTATAACTAGAATGACTTCAAAAGATAGGAGAAGATTCCAGGATGGGATATTCATAACAAGTAAGGCAGGTAAGAAAATATGAAATCATTATTAGAAGTTAGGAAGCTAGTAAAGGGGAAGAAACCTAAGAAGTTCCTTAGATCAGATTCAAATAGAATAAATTTCAAGAATAAATGGAGAAAACCAAGAGGATTGCATAATAAAAGAAGATTAAATAAGGCAGGACACCAAAAAAATCCATCTCAAGGATACAGGTCTCCTGTTTGGGTAAGAGGATTGCATAAGTCTGGATTAGAATTAATCACAATTTACAATAAAAAAGATCTTCAGGAAGTAAATCCTGAAAAACAAATAGTAGAGATAGCATCCACCGTCGGATTAAAGAAAAAATTTGATATTTTAGAAGAATGTAAGTCAAAATCAATAAAAGTAGCTAATGTTAAAGATGTTGATAAATTTTTGAGAGAAGAGAAAGAAAGATTAGAAAAAATAAGAAAAGAGAAAGAGAAGAAATTAAAAGAGAGAGAAAAGGCAAAGAAAGAAGCGATCAAGAAAGCTGAAGAAAAGAAGGAGACTAAAAAAGAAACAAAAGAAGAAGTAAAAGAAGAAGTTTTAAAAGCTGAGCTTAAACAAGAAGCTCAAAAAGAACAAAAAATTACGAAAACAAAAGATCCTACTCAAGCAAAAAAGGGGCACCAAGCAAGTAGTGTCCCAGGAACTAAACAATGAACCTGAAAAATCAAAAACGGATTGCAGCAAAAGTAATGAAAAGAAGTCCAAAAAAGATAAAGTTCGATTCATCTAGATTGGACGATGTAAAAGAAGCAATTACAAGGTCAGATATAAGGACTTTAATTATAGGTAACGCTATAAAAGCTGAGCTTAAACAAGGAATCTCACGTTCAAGAGCAAGAAAAACACTAGTACAAAAAAGGAAAGGTAGAAAACAAGGAAAAGGTTCAAGGCAGGGTTCAAGAACTGCAAGATTATCCAAGAAAGAAACCTGGATGAATCACATAAGAAAACAAAGGAAGTTTGTTAAGGAATTGAGAGATAAAAAATTAATCAATACAAAGGTGTATCGTCAAATATACAATAAAATAAAAGGGGGCTTCTTTAGAAGCAAAAACCACATAAAATTATACTTAACAGAAAATAGGTTATTCGAAGATGGCAAAAACTAAAACATATACAATCGTGTATAGAAGGAAAAGAGAAGGAAAAACAGATTATAAGAAAAGGTTAAATTATCTTAAATCTGGCAAGATTAGAATAGTGATCAGACCATCTACTAATAATATGACTATTCAAGCTGTTAAATTTGAAATGGATGGAGATAAGGTTTTATTAACTGTACAATCAACAGACCTAAGAAAAATGGGGTGGAATTACGCTACAGGGAATATTCCTGCATCATATTTAACAGGCTTATTGTTTGGAGTAAAAGCAAAAGAAATAGTTAAGGAAGGTGTTATCGACCTTGGATTAAGACCTGTTATAAAAGGAACAAGGATTCCTGCTACGATTAAGGGGTTAGTTGATGCAGGATTACAATTCAATTATGATGAAAAGATATTCCCTTCAGAAGAATCAATTAGTGGAAAGGTTATTGCGGAATTTGCAGAACAACTTTCAAAAGAAGATAAAGAAAAATATGAAAAACAATTTTCAAAATATTTAAAAAACAATCAAAAACCTGAAAAAATAGCTGAAGCTTTTGAAGCTACAAAAAACAAGATTTTGGGGAGTAAATAAAATTGGCAGCTAAACCTAAACGAACGGAGCAAGAGAAAAAAGAAATGCAACAGGCAAGAACAGCTGAAGCTGTGTCAGATTGGATTCCAAAAACAGAATTTGGAAGAAAAGTAAAATCTGGCGAAATAAAGGATATTGATGAAATTTTAGATAAGGGTGGAAAAATATTAGAGGCTGAAATTGTTGACGCATTGTTGCCTGATCTAGAGTATGAACTTATCACAATTGGACAATCAAAAGGTAAATTTGGGGGAGGAAAGAGAAGCATATGGAAACAAACCCAGAAGAAAACAAAAGAAGGGAATAAACCTAAGTTTGCAACTGTTGCGGTTGTTGGAAATAGAAAAGGTTATGTTGGAATTGGTTATGGAAAAGCAAAAGAAACAGTCCCTGCTAGAGAAAAAGCAATAAGGCAGGCGAAGTTAAATTTAATAAAAATAAGATTTGGTTGTGGATCCTGGGACTGTGCTTGTGGTGAAACACACTCAATACCTTTTAAGGTTTCAGGAAAATGTGGTAGTGTAAAGGTAGAACTTATTCCTGCTCCGAAAGGAACTTCATTATGTATCCACAAAGAACTAAGAAAAATCTTAAGTTTAGCTGGAATCAACGATATATACTCAAAAACCTTCGGAAAAACAAATACTCAACTTAATTTAGTTAAAGCATGCATGAATGCTTTAAAACAATTATCTAAGGTAAAGACAAAATGACTGGAATAGCAATAATTAGGATCGCTGGACAGCAAGGATTGAATCAGAAAGTAAAAACTACTTTCAAATTACTCAACCTTCATAAAAAGTTTACGTGTGTCGTTGTTCCAAATACAAAGCCTATCCAGGGAATGATAAAAGTAATCAAAGATCACGTAACCTGGGGTGAAATTGATAAAGAAACTCTTGCTCAACTATTAAAACAAAGAGGAAAAATAAAGGGAAATAAACCTTTAACAGAAGAATATTTAAAAGAAAATGGGACTGATTTCGAATCATTTGTTAATGATGTTTTTGAAGGGAAAAAACAAATCAAAGATATTGAAGGATTGAAACCTTTCTTTAGATTGCTTCCTCCAAGAGGAGGATTTGAAGCAAAGGGAACAAAGAAACATTTCTCAGTTGGAGGGGTGTTGGGTTACAGAAAGGAAAAAATAAATGATTTGATCAAGAGGATGTTATAAAATGCCAGTCAATAAAAGAAAGAAAAATACCAGGATGCGTGCAAAAACTACTCACGGGTATGGCTCTATGAAAAAGAATAGGGGTGCCGGAAACCGTGGGGGTAGAGGAATGGCTGGTAGTGGAAAAAGGGCAGATCAAATAAAATCTAAGATACTCAAAACAAAAGGAAAGAGGTATTATGGTAAATATGGATTTAAACGACCTCAATCTGTTACTAAAACTCCAAAGATAATAAATTTATCAAAAATAGATCTTTTAGCTAAAAAAGAGAAAGAGGGATATGTTTTTGATGCTTCAAATTTCGATAAAGTTCTAGGAACAGGAAATATTACAAAACCAATAAAAATTACTGCAAAATCCTACTCTGCATTAGCAAAAGAAAAAATTGAAAAGGCTGGTGGAGAAGCAATAACATGCTAAGAGAAATTATGATGAACCTGCCCGAAGTGGCAGGGCCAACACAGAAAAGACTTTCTTTCAAAGAAAAACTTAAATGGACTGGGATAATTTTACTTGCATTTTTTATCTTATCTATGATCTCTTTGTTTGGACTTAGAAATAATGCTTTAAGTCAATTTGAACAACTTTCTATTATTTTAGGAGCTAATTTTGGTTCTATTTTATCTTTAGGTATTGGACCAATCGTAACTGCATCTATCGTATTGCAGCTTTTAACAGGTGCAGGAATATTAAATATAGATACTACCACAATGGAAGGGAAAAGGTTCTTTCAAGGATTGCAAAAGTTATTGTCCATTTTCTTTATATTGTTTGAAGCAGCCATTTATGTTTTGATGGGAGGTTTATCTCCTTCAGCAGATTTAGCTCCAGCAACATATTCCTTAATGCAATTTTTGTTAATTTTTCAGTTATTCTTAGGAGGTATGCTTGTTTTATTTATGGCAGAAGTTGTAGATAAATGGGGATTCGGATCAGGAATTTCACTATTTATCGCAGCAGGTGTATCTCAGCAGATATTTATTAGGGCATTTTCACCGTTAACAACAACAGGTCAATTAGCGTTTGGGTCTGGACTACCACCTGTTGGACAAGTGTGGGTATTCTTTAAATCTTTGCTAAATGCTGATTTGACTGGAGCAGCATTGCCATTTTTTGCCATTTTCTTTACAATTGTAGTGTTTGTTATGGCAGTTTATGCTCAGGCAATGAAAGTTGATATCCCTTTATCATTTGGAAGGATAAGGGGCCATGGAATAAGGTGGCCATTGAGATTCATATATACTTCAAATATTCCAGTTATTTTAGTAGCAGCATTACTAGCAAATATTCAATTATGGGCAAGATTATTACAAAATAAGGTTGGAGAGTCTGGAATAGGACATTGGATTTCATATTATGTATTAGGTCAATTTTCTGGACAATCACCAATTTCAGGATTAGTGTATTGGACTCATGCTCCAAATTTAGTAGATGCAATTGTATCTAAGTATTTCACTCCTGAATTATTATTGCAAAGTTTAACATATATCTTATTTATGGTTGGAGGATCTGTATTATTCTCTATCTTCTGGGTCCAGACTTCTGGAATGGATGCTAAATCTCAAGCTAAACAAATTTTAGCATCTGGATTGCAGATGCCAGGATTTAGGAGAGACCCTAGAGTTCTAGAAAGGGTATTGAAGAGGTATATTACTCCATTAACAGTGATGGGAGGAGCAGCAGTTGGTATATTGGCTGCGACAGCAGACTTATTTGGTGCATTGGCACGAGGAACAGGAATACTGTTAACAGTTATGATCATTTATAGGTTGTATGAGGAAGTAGCACAACAACATATGATGGATATGAACCCTGCATTGAGAAAAATGATGCAAGGGTAAGCTTTAAAAAGGAACAAAAATCTTCAAAATAAAATGTTAGACTCGTTATTTAACTCAATCTTTGGATGGGCGATAGACATATCCCCAATATTTGGGTTATTTATAATAGCGTTTGTTCTAACATTATTCGTAACTTTGGTCTATAAGTTTATGACTGACCAAGAATTATTGAAGAGCATAAAACAAGAGATGAAGGAAATTCGAGAGGAAATGAAAAAATTTAAAGATGATCCTCAGAAGATGATGGAACTAAATAAAAAATCCATGGAACATTCATTATCTCAAATGAAAAACACTTTTAAACCCATGCTAATTACCTTTATCCCGCTAATAATAGTCTTTGGATGGCTAAGAAATATATATGGAACGTTAACTTTAAATTTCTTAGGTATCCATAGTTGGCTATTAATATACATCATATTTTCAATGGTGTTGAGTTTAATATTAAGAAAAATAATGAAGGTGTACTAAAATGCCAGACGGAAAACATAAATCAAGGTCGTTAAGGAGAGTTTTTGTAAGAACTCCAGGAAAAGAAACTAAACTACATTATAGAGAAAGGAAGCCTAAAAAGAAGAAATGTTCAGAATGTGGTAAACAATTGCATGGAATTCCACATTTAATTCAGTCTAAATTCAGGAACCTACCAAAAACAAAGAAACGTCCTCAAAGACCTTACGGAGGAGTATTATGCTCATCTTGTATGAGGAAAAAAATAAAGGAGCAGGTGTTGTAAAATGTTCGAAGTAGGAAGACTTGTTATAAAACTTGCAGGGCGTGATGCAGGACAAACAGGGATAGTTGTTAAGAAAATAGATGAAAATAATGTTTTGATAGATGGAAATGTAAGAAGAAGAAAATGCAACATAAAACACTTGCAACCATTAAAAGACGTTCTTAAAATAAAAGAAAATGCTTCTACTGCAGAAGTTCATAAAATAATGTCTGCTGCAGGAATAAAGATTATAGAAAAAAAGAAAGTAAAGAGATCAGAGAAGAAGAAAGTTGAAGAGACAAAAACAACAAAGAAAAAGAAGGCTTCTACTAAAAAATGAATAATCAAGAAGAAGCTCAAAAATTTATAGCACAACAACTTTTGGGACAACAATTACAACAGTTAGAGCAACAAATTGCTACAATAGAAATGCAGATGAAAGATTTAAACGTTCTAAAAGAAAGTTTGAATGAACTAAGCAATTTAGATGATTGCAAGATTCATACTCCTTTAGGAGCAGGTGTATTTTTAGAGTCCCATTTATCTAAACCTGAAACTGTACTCTTGAATGTTGGTGCAGGGGTTATTGTAAAGAAAGATACTCCGACAGCCATAAAAATAATTGGAAAGCAAATAGAAGAACTTGAAAGCATAAAGAAGCAAATGGAAAACAGTTTTAATGAATTATCAAAAAATCTCGAGTCTTTATAGGGAATCTAAATTTATTTAAAGAAAGATTAATTATTCTTTTCTATGGATCCTCAAGCTTATTATTCGAATTCAGAGATAAAAAAAGAACTTGTTTTTAATGCCCAAAATAGAGAAGTTGCAGTAAGATTTGGAAACGGTGGTTTTGGGAAACGACCAGACATTTTGCAATTTGATAATGAGGTCACAGATTTTGTTAAGAAGGGAGCAACATCTTTTCATATTTCTGAGGAACACTGGAGAAATCCATTGGACTTAAAGCCAGGAATGACAAAAAGAGAACTGGATAACCTGAGGACAGGATGGGATTTAGTCCTAGATATAGATTCTCCTGATTTAGAAGATTCAAAGATTATAACCCATTATTTAATTGAAGCTATAAGGTTTCATGATGTTAAAAATATTTCAGTTAAATTCTCTGGGAATAAAGGATTTCATATAGCCATTCCATTTAAGGCATTTCCTGCGAGAGTAAATGATGTAGAAACAGTAAAATTATTTCCCGAGGGTCCAAAAGTAATTGCACAATATCTTGTAAATATGATAGAACCTGTATTAGTTGAAAAATATGGGGAGCAGATGAGGGAAAAACTAAAAGTAGACACCGTCTTGATATCGAATAGACACATGTTTAGAGCGCCATATAGTTTGCATGAGAAATCCGGGTTAGTTAGTTTGCCAATAAAAGCTGAAGAGGTTTTAAGCTTTAATAAGGAGTCGGCTAAACCAGAAAAGGTTAAGGCCAGACTAAGGTTTATGGACGATTCTGATGTTCAGCAGGGAGAAGCTTCATCTTTAATAACTCAAGCATTTGATTGGAATGCCAGAAATTCTTCAAAGATAGAAGATTATTACGAGGACATTCCAAACTTAAAACCTCAAGAATTTGAGGAGATTAGTGAAGCAATTCCTGAAGAGTATTTTCCGCCATGCATCAAAATGGGTTTAGCAGGAATAGAAGATGGCAGAAAAAGATTTTTGTTCATCCTTATAAATTTCTTAAGGTCTGTGGGGTGGAATATGAAAGAGATTGAAGAAAGGGTTTGGAAGTGGAATAATAGTCTGGAAAACCCCCTAAAAGAAGGATATGTAATGTCTCAGCTAAATTGGCATAAGGCAAATAAGAAGAAAGTTCTGCCACCAAACTATGCAAATAAGGCATATTATGCAGATATTGGGATTCTGCCGCCTGAGAATATAACCTCTAAATTCAAAAATCCTGTAACCTATACTATTCGTATGTTTAGGGCTAAAAATAAGCGAAAAAATAAGAAAAAATCAAGTTAACAAAACATTTATAAATAACCTAAAAATATTAAGAGAACCATGGGAAGAATAAAAACTACACTAATTAAAAGGACTGCACATAAATTATTCTATTCAGATCCATCTAAATTCAAGAAGGATTTTGAAGAGAATAAAAAGATTGTTTCAGAATCTTTGATATTACGGTCGAAAAAATTTAGAAACATTATAGCAGGGTATGTTACTAGACTTGCTAAAAAACAGTTATAGTCCTTTAAAGGATACAGGAGGTAACTAAAATGACTGAAGAAAACGCAGTACAAAATGAACAAAAAAAAGACGATGACTATATAGTGTTTGTTGGTGGAAAACCATTCATGAATTATGTAACTGGAGTAGTTATGCAGTTTACAACGCAAAATGCAACAGAAGTTGTGATAAAAGCGAGAGGGAAGTTTATTTCTAGGGCAGTGGACATTGCAGAAGTAGCAACAAAGAGATTTTTAGAGAATGCAGTAGAAGTTGCTGACATAAAGATCGATAGTGAAGAATTTGAAAACAAAGAGGGAAAACAAGTAAGAGTTTCCACAATGGAAATAACTTTAAGAAAGAAATAAATTTTTAATTTTTCTTTATTATATTTTATAAAAACCTTTAAAAACAATTAATTCTAGATTTTAATTAAAAGAGGTAAGATGGATTTTATAGCTACACTTTCAGAATTATCGAGCAGTAGTTTATTGACAGAAATAGGAATAATATTGATATTTGCTACCATACTCGCTTTTATTGTAAGAGCGTTTAGACAACCGCTAGTTCCAGCATATATTCTAGCAGGTTTAATTTTGGGGCCGCTTGGATTGGGTGTAGTAAAAGATCCAGAATCAATCAGAGTCTTATCTGAATTTGGAATCGCGTTTTTATTATTTGCAGTTGGATTGGAAATAAACATTAAAAGATTGAAAGATATTGGCTTAACTGCTACCCTTGGTGGATTGCTGCAAGTTGTTTTTGTTTTCTTTGCAGGATTTTATATATCTACCAAGTTAGGATTTGCACATTTTGAATCCATTGTTTTGGGGTTGGTTTTAGCATTTAGTTCTACAATGATTGTTGTGAAACTTTTATCTGATAGGGAACAGTTAGATACTTTGCATGGAAGAATTGTTTTAGGTATTTTGCTTATCCAAGACTTAATCATTATATTAGTATTATCTATTTTGTCATCCTCAGGAAATATTTCCTCCTCCTTAATATTTGCAGCATTGATTAGGGGTGCAATACTATTCTCAGCTGCTTTCTTGGCAAGTAAATATATTTTTCCAAATCTATTTGAATTTGCTGCGAGATCAAAAGAGTTATTGTTTTTAACATCCTTAACTGTGTTATTTCTGTTCTCTATTTTAGCATATTTCTTATCTTTCTCAGTTGCAATCGGAGCATTTGTAAGCGGGTTGGCATTAGCAAGTTTGCCTTATCACTATGATATTGTTGGAAACGTAAACCCATTAAAAGGATTTTTTGCTACAATATTCTTTACTTCATTAGGTATGCAATTAACAACAATAGAACCAAATTATATGGTAAAGGCAATATGGTTGATTTTGGCAGTTATAATTATTAAACCGTTAATTGTTTATTTGATAATTACTTTATTTGGATATGAGAAAAGAACTGCCTTTTTCTCTGGATTAAGTTTAGGCCAAACCAGCGAATTCTCATTGATATTAATTGTTATGCCATTTATAGTTAGCGCAATTTCTCAAGAGGTATTTTCATTAGTAATTTTGATCACAATAGTTACAATGATCCTCACTTCTTATTTATTAGAGTTCCAATATTCAATATACTTATTTTTCTCGCCAATTTTGAGGTTTGTAGAGAAAGTTTTCCCTGTAAAGAAAAGAATGGTATTAGAGTATACTCCAAGAAATGAAAAAATTGATGTGGTGTTAATCGGAAAACATAGGATGGGAAACATATTTTTTAAGATCTTAGCAAGTTTAAAGAAGAGAGTACTTGTTATAGACCATAATCCAGACATAATTAAGAGACTATTAGACAACAAAATACCATGTATCTATGGCAACATGTCAAATCGAGAGGTATTAGATAAGATAAAGACAAAAAATTTAAAGATTATAATCTCTACAGTGCCCAATGAAAGAGACAATATTTATTTGATAAGATATATAAAATCAAAGAATCCAAAAATAAATGTTATAGTTACTGCTAACCACATTCATCAAGCAAAACACCTTTATAATATCGGGGCAGACTATGTAATTCTACCACACATTCTAAGTGGAGAAAAAGTAGCAACTATGTTAAAAAAATCGGTAAGAGACAAATCTTATTTCCAAAGAAGTAAGAAAAAACATTTGAAAGATTTAAACGGAAGTTAGTGGCGCCACCCGGATTTGAACCGGGGATCTTCTGCTCATGAAACAGACGCATTAACCAGGCTATGCTATGGCGCCATATTTGTTGAGACAATATATCTTATTTATAAATCTAACTATTGGATTAATTTAATAATCCCCAGTACGGAATATCTGGAGTCAAGGGAGTATTTGATGGATCTATTTGTTGGAAGGTAATTTGTCCAGATTCAATAACTGGTTTATATATTCCCTGATTTAGCTGATAATTTGGGTATAAGTCTTTAAACAATTTATTTTCTTGTACTGAGAAGATGTTCCATCTTGAATCTGCCAATTTACGTCTAAAATGAATAATTCTTCTTCCGGTTAAATTTATAGTTTGATTTAATTTAGAATATACAAAATAAGTTTTTAAATAGTCTAAACTTAAAGAGTTGTTTTCCTCTGTTTTTATTGCATTCCAACCAGTTCCATTATATGAAAGAACTATAGAATCATTAAATAAATCTGTTGTTAATGAATCGTTTTTTATCCTTATTGTAATTATGTTCCATCCTTTTGTAAGATTGATTGTTTGTTCATAAGGAATTGGGGTATATTCGGTTTGGTTAAAACTATAATCTCCAGTGTTAAAGAGGTCGTGTTTTATGTAAGGCCAATCCCTTTTCCCTGAGTAGGGTGTATTGAGCTCCCAAACATGTAATCTATTGTCTGTTGTATACATTGCAGTTATTGTAGCAAATATTAGATCTGTTTTATTGTCCTGATCTATATCATCTATTATGGGTGGATTGCGGGATATTGTAGCTCCAATATCATATGCCTCCCAAGATATTTTTTTAGGCCAACCAGATTTAAGATTTCCAGTCAAACCATCTAATGAGATCAATTTTACATAATCTCCTGTAAAGGAATAGGTCGAGAATCCGTGGTAATAATATCCTCCCATTATGTCTAAATTGTTATCCCCACCAATATCTGCAACTGTTATTGGTGCAAGACTTACGTTGTAATATGCCCTATTCCAAGGTTTAAGAGATATCAAGTCAGAATCATATGCACCGATAAAATACCCGGTTGTATCATGGATAAGAACAAAAATAATTTTACTTTGGGTTTCTGGATCTGTTGCCAATGCTAATCTTCGATCATAGTAGTATTGGGAAGTAGTGTTGCTGGCTATTTCGCTTCCATTGTAAAATATTAGTTTTAAGTCTTTGCCGTTTGTTGCGATCAACTCATTAATACCATCTAAATTAACATCTCCAATTACTGTTTTTGGAGCATACATTTGAGTAGAAATAATATCTCCTGTAAGATTGCAAATATACACTAAGTTCTGACCAGAAAGTACTATCTCTTTTATTGAATCATTATTTAAATCCCCCACAGAGATATCATAGATTGAATCGCTGAAATATTTGGGGAAATTTGATATATTAGATCCAGAACTATTTAAAACATACAAGTAAGCCCTATTAGATTTATCATTCACATAGAAAATTAGTTCTAATGATCCATCATTATTTAGGTCGGATGCTATTGGATCTGAAATGGAGGTCGCACGATATGATTTAGGCCATCCTGGGAAATAAGAACCGTTTAAATAAAAAATAGACATATTATTTGCAGAGGTTGCAGTTATTATTTCCTCCACTCCATCAAAATCAAAATCTGCTACTATTGGAGTAGCTTCTTTAGATACATTTATTGGCCATCCTGGGAAATAAGAACCGTTTGAGTTAAAGATGTATATCTTTTTATCACTCTGGATTACTATTTCTTTTTTTCCATCTTTGTCAAGATCTTCAGTTAGTATATTTCCATGAGATCTGCCTTCTAATCGTTGAGGCCACCCTAGCTTATATTGGGGATTTATATTAATTGGAAATGTATCAACTGCTATTTGCCCGAAACTATCAAAAACTTTTATTTTTATTACATAGTCTGTATTTGGTGTTAGTATAGATGTGTTAAATGAATAGATTAATCCGTTTGTTACCTTGTTTGTTATTTCCCCCACTAGATTAAAGGTTGATGGGTCTACACCTTCACCATAATAAATTTCTGCTTTATGAAAATTATCCCCCCCAGCAGTACCGTAAATTTTCAATAAATCTCCTTCAAATTTTGTTTTCATTGAATCTATGATGGCAATGGGGAAGGATCCTGTTATCGTTGTTTTATTTGTAATATATAGTGCTTTTGAAGCGTTGATAATCCCTGTTCCAACATATCTATTTATTGGGTTAGATTTATTAAATGGAGATGTAGCATATTGTAAAATAGAATAAACTTCATTAACAGATAGGTTTGGGTTTTTAGAGAGCATAAGTGCTGCAACTCCTGCGGTAATAGGTGAGGAAAAAGAAGTTCCTGAAGCCCACACATAATCGCTACTCAAGAGGTAGGAGTTTGTTGTATATGTTGCTGCAGGCGAAGCAAGATCTACCTTTGGTCCGGAATTTGATCCACCTTGACCTTCCGTGCAGTAATTATCTATTGAATTTCCATACCAAGCTCTTGCCGTAGAAGTAGATCCTGCCACACAGAATACCCTTTCACTATCGCAAAGATTATTTGTCCTGCCTGGGTCGCACCTATAAAAGTTTCCTGCGCCGGTAAACAAAGCAACACCGGATTCATATGCATAATCTAGAACATCTTTTAAAGCCCCGTTATAATCTGACATCCAACTCATACTAATTAATCTTGCACCATTATCGACAGCATATTGTATTCCTTCTGGATATCCTGAACCATATCCTTTAAGAGCTATGAATTTACAGTTCCAACATAATCCAGAAACACCTTTTGAATTATTGGTTTTTGCAGAGATCAGCCCAGTAGTAGCAGTTCCATGGGAGAAGGTTATGTAGGGAAGAGGAGCAGGATCATTATCGTTAGCTATAAAATCCCAACCAATTAAATCATCTATGTATCCGTTATTGTCGTCATCCACCCCATTTAGATCTCCTGGATCAAAGGTATATCTATTTAAAGTATCGTTCCAAACCAAAACATCCCCATCGCCATCTGCATCTTCACCAAGATTTCTCCAAACATTATCCACCAAGTCTTCATGGTACCACAATACATCTGTATCTGGAACTGCTACTTTGATATCTGGTGAACCTGTCTCAATGTCCCATGCACCTATTGCATTTATGCCTGGATATTCAAAGATATGCCATGCTGCACTTGGATCATTCGGGGTGCCGATTAGGCAAGTAGTTCCTGCTAAATTAGCATCTTCCACATAAGGAAGTGATTTAATATTTGACAATAATTCTGATAAATCTGTTCCTTCTGGAAATTCTAGTTTAATCCATCTATCTAAACCGTATTTTTTCTGAAGTAATTTTTTTGATTTATCTCCGGATATTTTAAATAGTTTTTTTGATGATAAAGGATTAACAAATTTGTCTTTTGGAACAATATCATTTACTAATTTTTTAATATCTTTTTGATTCGATATTTTTGAAGAATCTTTTAGCTTGATGTATAAAATATTTGAAGAGTTATAACAACGAGTTGTAGAATTGTAATTTAAAGGTGAATAAGTGACTGGTTTATTGGATTGATTTGTTTCTTTAAGATAGTATTCACAAGATGAAATAAATAAGACAAATACGACAAGTGATAAAAATATGATCCCTCTTTTCATATTAAAAAGAAAGACTAAATTAGTTTATAAATATTTAGTTTAAGGTAAGAATTTTTTAGGATCTCTTACTTTATCAGGGAGATATTTCTCTATAACGTAATTTAAACCATGTGCTGCCAACGCTTGTTGTTCCACCCTTTGTCCCTTCTTTTGAAGCAATTCTAATGCCTTTTTCCACTCTTTATGTTCTTTAACAAATGGATCATTTTTTAGAACATCTTTTATTTTCTTTTTATCTACCTCTTTTAAAGGATGTGTTGGTAGATCATATTCATCTATGTCTTGAGGCGTAACTCCCAAAAATTTTGCTTGAGGAACACAAAAATATTTGTTTATATGTGCACTATTTCCAGAACCTACTTTAAGAGTTCTATAAATATTCATATATCCATAGGGGTCTCCATCTGTAAATACATAAACTGGTATCTTTTTCTCATCTGCAAGTCTTCTTATAAATCTCCTGCATGCCCTTGTTGGAACCCCTCCCATTGAAATTAGTATACAGTTTGCTTTTTTCCAATAATTATGTTTTACTAGTCTTTGAAACATACCTGCAGTTTCTATTGCAAGGATGAATTTTGCATCAGTTTCAAATTTTAAATGTTCTACAGAGGAGGGGATAGAATATGCTCCAGAACCAAATTTTGTACAATCAATTCTTATTTCTTTCCCTGAAGACGGATCTTTATCTATAACAATTAGTTTTCCTGCAATATCGCCCCCTTTTTCTTCAGGGATGAACCCAAGTTGTTCTCTGTTTACCATAAACATAGCTTCAATATCATCCATGACTGCATCTGATTCAGGTTGTTCTTTGAATCTTGCATCTCCCCAATTTTTAGAAACATAATAAGCTTCCCTCTTTGTTGCCATATCATCGTTTTCAATTATTTGTTTAGAAAGAGCCATCATCTTTAAAGTTTGAGCAAAAGATTTTATGGTGTTTACTGTTAATGCTCGTGTTTTTTTAGCACCTTTTAATTCAAAATATCCTTTTTTTGGATCATAACTTACATTACTCAGAGATCTAATAGGAATTGTTACCTCAGGTTTCTTCCTCTTATTTATCCTATCTTGAACTTTTAATGCAGTTTCCTTAATTTTTTTTACAACTTCGTTCATACTGATCTTGCCCTCTCTAAATAATCTTTTAGATTGACAGTTATTATAGATTCGTCATCATCCTTTAAGTCAAGTATTTCTTTTAAAGCTTCTCCTATAATTGGAACATATTTCTCAAGATAAGAACGTTTTTTTGCCTCTTCTTTTGATTTTCTTTGTTTTTTGACATACTTTCCAAGTTGTCTACCGCATTCTTGGACAGCAAGTTTTATTTCTTTGATTATCTCTGGATAGTGTGCAATTGCTTCTTTTGATTCTGAAGTAAAAGGTACCCATACAGAAGCTATATGAACAACAATAACAACTGGTCCAACCGGAATATTTTTTCCGGATTGTTGTAAACCATATTGTTTCCATTTTGTTTCGGTAATTGCTTTTGTTGATCCGCAAGCAGATTGTTGATATTGCAATGGAACACGATTTGCAAATCTAATTATTTCTGCAGCCTTATCTGCTTGTAAAGATCCTCCATATGCAATAGCAGCTTCTACTATAAACGGGTTCCCTCGATAAACTGCAGCAGGACGGGTTACTGCAGTATAAAATTCAGCATCAAATTCTTTTTCTAAGCTTTTTCTTAGTAAATCTTGTCCTATTGGTGAAAGACAGTCTGTTGGAGGAGCTACAAATTTTGTTTTCCTAATTGCTTGAAGCAAATTATCTGCTTCTTGTTTTGCAATCCTTGAAGGTCTTGCATTTGGATAAAGATTTGCCAACCCACAAATCTTCTTAGCTGTTCCTGCTCCAATTCTTGAAAAATCTGAGGTTAAGAAAGATTGTAAAGTTCTTGCTTTTGTAGATTTAAGCATATTTATTAATGTTCCAAGTTCTATCCCATCTGGATGAGGCTTTATTTCTTTTGGTTTAGCTGGGAGTATATTTGTTGCCCGTGGATACTCAGTTCTTGTACCGTCTGGTTCGATTAAAATTAATTTTGCATGAGGATTAGCAACAGCAGTATACTTCATATACTCTGAAACAGATCTTTTTCCTCTCTGATATTTTCCTTCCATTTCCATCTCAACTTTAGTTCCATGTTCCTTTTCCCATTCGATCTCAATCTCTTTTGTAATCTCTGGTTCATTCTTAAAAGTGTCAAGGTGTAATTCGTAATAATATGCAGGTTTATTTTTGGATATTTTAGAGGTTATCTTAATTGGTTTTCCTGTTGTTAGTTGAGAATATAATGCTGCAGCAGAAATTCCAATTCCTTGTTGACCCCTTGTTTGTGAAAGTTTGTGAAATTTAGAACCATACAGAAGTTTCCCAAAGATTTTTGGAACTTGTTGTTTTACAATTCCGGGACCATTATCTTCAATTACTACTTTATAACGTTCTGGTGTTGTTTGAGTTATCTCTACTTTTATTTCGGGTAATATGTTTGATTCTTCGCAAGCATCTAATGAGTTATCAACTGCTTCTTTTATTGTAGTAGATAAAGCTTTTAATGGATTATCGAAACCCAAAAGATGTCGATTTTTTGTAAAAAATTCAGAGATAGATATCTCTCTTTGTTTTTTTGCTTGTTCTATTGCATGATTTATTTCTTTTGTGCTTTCAGCGAGTTTTGTTTGCATAACAATGAAGAATTTAATGTGGGGTTTATAAATATTTTGTAGCTAAACTAATAGTGTCAAGTACATTATGGTTATTCCGAATAATATTCCCACAAACACTTGGAGAAGAGTATGGCCTTCTCTCATTAAATGTTCTTTTTTCGAATCTTTTGGATCTAACTTCTCCAATATTTTCTTTTGTTTTCCAACTTCTAACCTAATGCCACATGCATCTCTTATCACCACAAAGCTAAAAGCTAGGGTTACTAAAGTTAACATACTGTACAGCCCTTCTTGAAGTATTATTGCTGTGCTAAGTGCTGAAACAAATGATGAATGTGAAGATGGCATTCCTCCATCAAGGAAAAAATAAGATAATCGAAAATCTTTTGTTTTGATCGTTTCAGTAGTTAATTTAATTAGTTGAGGTAAAAGTGCCGATAGTATTAAGCCAAGTATTATCTTATAATATGTGTCCATAAAAATATTTAATTTTTTTTATTTAAAAAAGTTCCTCTAATTCAAGTTGTTTTTTTATCCAAATATATGCATGACTATGGGGTGCACCATTTAATATTATTTCTGCCCCCCTTCTTGCAAGATATACGTCTTGTTGTTTTCCAATAATTGCAACAGTTTTTCCATATACTCTGATATCTGTGTTTGTCATTTTTTCAAGTGTTCTTCTAGCTTTTCCTCTTGTTCCAATAATTCTAGATTTTAGTCTTTCTTCAGATTTCTTTGATTTTCCTGAGAAATCTTTAATATTAATCATATCCAATATCAATTCATCGTTTAATAATTTTAATGCTATCTTCGGAGTGAAACCACGGCCAATTGCTTTTATTATGTTTTTTGTAATTATTACTTTAAAAGAATCTTCACCATTGATTATTACGTCTCCTTCATGAGAATTTACAGTGATCTTTGTGTTTGTTTTTGATTGAATCTCTCTTTTTGTAGAGCCTTTTTCTCCAATTAAGATAGCAATTCTTTCTTTAGGGATTTTAACTTCTTCTTGCATTTTAGAATTCTTCAAATTCGGATAATTGTTTTAAATATCCTTTTTGTTTTAGCCACTGAACTTGAGTTTTATTATATTTCCAAACTATGTCTGCTTTTTCATCTCCACCAAATTCCCAAGGTTGAAGTAGAACTACATCTCCTGGTCTAACCCACAAAGATTTTTTTAGTCTTCCAGGAATCCTAGCTAGCCTTGTTTTTCCATCTAGGCAAGCTACATGCATTCTTGAACCACCAAGTCTTTCAGTTACAGTACCAAGTACCTCATTTCCTCTTGGAGTCCTAACTCTAATTAATTGTTCTCCTTCCCTGTTTTGATCATTTTTTTGAGACATTTTGTTTAATTTATTGAGAATTAGTTGTTTTATAAAGGTTTTGGAGTCATTCTTTTAATCTCAACAGTACTGTTAATCTGTGGATCCTTTTTCCGGCTTGTTTGTTCTCACCAACTAAAGATCTACTGACTTTTGTCTCCCCATTAAATCTCTTTTTGAATTTTTTACAGAGTTGAAATGCTGGTTGGGAAGCGCTTACAAGAATATCTGTGCCTTCTTTAAGCTTAAATTCTTCAGTTATTTCAACAACATCTTTTGCCAACTCATGTTTAACAAACTTATATACCTTAGGATTACTAGGCCGTATCTGAATTTTTGCAGCATAAGGTTTAGTTGGTTTGTAGGCTTTCATATTATCTGATAAACTTGTGCATGTGGAATTTTTTGAATTGTAATTATATTTTCCTTAGATATAAGCTCGTTTTTTAATGCCAAATTTATTGCTCTCTCCCCAACTATGTTGAGGTTTATGGCATCTTTCATTATTTCGTAAGCTTCTTCATCTGAGAGTTGGTCTCCTTTGTAAAACCTTTCTGTAACTTGTAAGGTTAATTCTCCTTCAGAAAAAGTTTTTCCTATTAATTCTTCATCACAAACTGCAACTACATGCCTGTCTTCCGATTTGTGAATTTTTACATACATTATCCGTGATACCTTAATTTAGATTTTTTTTCTTTTGTAGGTTCCCAATTAGAGATTATTTTGTTTAAGAATTTTTTTTGCTTTTCTTTGATTTTCGGCCATTCTTTCCAAAATGATTTTATAAATTTAGCAGATTCTTCATCTGATTCAATCTCGTAGAGTATACATTTTTGATAAAGCAATGCAATCCTCTTGTAAAAATCAAATATTTCCTCTTTTGTTTTTTGGTCCAATGAATTAACAATTAACATTGAATAAACTGAACTTGGATTAGGGTTCACAGCAGGATCTAATGCTTCTAAGAAATTCCTTAACCTTCCTGCAATTACACGAATAATGGCTTTTATGGGTCTTCCAGATCTATTTTCTTCTAGTGCCCTAATTTCAAACTCTTCGTCTAGCTTTGCAAATGACGGAAGCCTATATTTTTTTATCAATGCGTTATATTCTTGTTCTATTGTGTCCATTTTAAACCTTTGATTTTATTGGGTGTTTTGCACCGCATGCTGTACATTTTAACATAAAGACTGGCCCCTCTTTTATAATTTGGGTATCTGGCTTTCCACATTCTTTACAGATAACAAATTCATTAGCATATTTATTTATCTTTTCATTTATTAATGCAGAGCTCATCTTTCTTCCTAAAACCAATCTTTGACCATCAATATTTCCAGGAGTTGCAAGCTCTCTTAATAGATATTTTAGAAGATGTTTTGGATCTCTTCTTAATGTTGTTGCAATTTGATTGAAATTAGTGATTATTGTTTTATTTCCCTCTATGTGGCCAGTTACTTTAGGGACTTCAAATCTTTCTTTGGTTTGTGTTTTTTTAGGCAATCTTTCTTGTGCCCTTTCCACTAATTTTTCATAATCCATCATTCTATTAATTTAACCCTCCCAGGTTTTATTTCAAATATTTCACCTTCCTTTAAAAGGTCTTGTATCAAGCTTGTAGTAGTTTGTTCTTCAAATCCTGCTTCTTCTACAACAAGATTAATTTCTACTCCATCTCCATTATCGTTCTTCTCTATTAGATTTAAAAGCTTTTGCCTTTTTGATTGAGAAGCAACATCTTCTACCACTTCCTCTTCTATTAGTTCAGGTTGATCCTCTTGAATAGTTTGCGGGGTTTCTACAATTGGTTTCTCATGTTGTGTTCTTTCCCCATATTCAGAAATAAGTTCTAGTTTCCTAAGAGTTATCCACTCAGGCTTATCTAGTTTTTTTACTATTTCTGGAACCAGATAAATATTATTATTATATTGCCTTACTCTTGATACTGTTAAAATCATATCTCCAATGTTCACCTCTTTAAGTAGTATAGCGTCTTCATTCCATGCTTTTATTTGGATGTTCTCTGACCCATCATCTATTGTTAATGAAATGTAAGTAGAATCTTCATTTTGATATTTAGAGATTACATTAGCGATTATATTTACTCTAGATACTTTTTTATCTTTTATTTTAATATAACTTGGCTCCCATTCACCAGAAGGGGTTATATATTCTCCATTTACTAAGTCTGCAATCCAAACTTTGTATGCTGTCTGTCTTATTTGTGATTCTGCCATTTTTATATCCTCTGTATATATCCTCGCTTTGGCTCAAAGATATCTCCTCCCCTTTTTAACTTTTCGATTATTTCTTCTACTTTATCCTCAGTTATACCTTTTTCCATTGCAGAAGCCATGATTTCTTCAACAGGAATACTTTTTCCTTTCTCCGCTTCAAGTTTTATTATAATTTCTTTTACGGTAAGGATTTTGCTCCTTTCAGAAGAGGGCATTGACGTAGAGAATCTATCAATATCAATTTGCCCTGTTTCTTGATCCATACCTATTTGAGTTAAACAGTATTTTGTTAATCCTATTGCCAGTTTCGCGTCCTCCCGAGTAACTTTATTGGACAATCTAAGTTTAGCAGAAGCTTCTGAAAGCCTTATTATTGCTTCAAGTTGCCTTGCAGAGATTGGAATCGGTCTTACTGAAGCATCATCGCCAGATTGTACACTATTTCTTAAATTCACATAGAAATCTTGTATTTCTTTTGCTGCTGCTTCGGTCATTTTGGGTTTTATATTTTTTCTTGCATATGCAATATATTTTTTCATCAAATCTGAATCCATTGGAGCCTCTATTGAGCCTTCAGATTGATATAGTTTCAGTATATGTCCTGCTATTTTCTCGTCTATCTCTTTGTTAGGAATATCTCGTATTGGGAAAATTAAGTCAAATCTATTAATAAGTGAAGGAGGAAGGTCTATCTGTGCGGGAATTGGAGTATAAGGATCAAATCTACTATATTTTGGATTTGCAGCAGCTAAAACAGTAGTTTCAGATCTTAGGGTTGCTTGAATATTTGCCTTAGAAATTGTGATTGTTTGCTGCTCTAAAGCTTCATGTAATGCACTCCTATCTTCTGGGGTCATTTTATCTAACTCATCTATTGCACAAATACCTCCGTTTGCAAGAACCATCGCACCTGCTTCTAGTGACCAACCTTTCAAAACTTCATCTTTAACTACAGTAGCAGTTAATCCTGCACCAGATGCTCCTTTACCGCTGATAAATCTTGCTTTAGGCGCAGCTTTTGCAATGAATTGAAGTAATTGAGATTTACCTGCACCCGGGTCCCCTACAAGAAGTATATGAATATCTCCCCTTCTTTTTACTCCATCTGGCATTACCTTTCTTGTTCCCCCAAGAAGTTGAAGAAGTAATGAAGCTTTAATTTCTCTATACCCATATATTGATGGTGCAATTGCATTTGTTAATTTTTTAAATAGATCTTTATCTTTTGATAGTTCTTTTATTTTTTCTAGATCTTCTTCAGAGATATCTATTTCCTCAAATGTTTCTTCAATCTGTTCTATATTATTTGCCTCTAAAGCAAGTTCAAACATTCTAGAATGTGCTCCTGTTCTCAATAGGATTGGTACTTCTTTTAGGATCCCGATAACTCGCACTCTTGTACCAGGAGTTGTTTTTTTCTCCATGCGAGGTTCAACTAAATCATCTTGTAAGAATATCTGAAGCCTTTTAGGTTGTGAACCCCCTTCTAATGTTTCAGGAGATTCTTCTAAAACTATCCTTTGAGCATCTACCATATCTTTTTTAACTAATCTAAAATGTCCTTTTCGTCCACAACTACATCGCGTAGGTTCTTTAAACGCCTGATCTACCTGCAAAACAGATAGAAGATTCCCACATGTAGGGCATTCAAATTTTGCAGAAACTACTTGAGGCCTTACATCAGAAGCTTGTCTTACTATTCCTTCAATAACAATTAAACTATCTAGATCTATACTTCTTATATTTCTAATCTCCCTCTTTTGTGAAGTAGGAATGTTTGTAAAACGTATGTGGAAATTTTTTTTGCCAGGAAGCTCTAATTGATCTATTGCTAATTCTGCGTTTTGTAAGGATTCAGCAGGTTCATTCAAAAATTGTTCTGATAATTCAACATCAAATTTAGACAATTCCAAGAAATCAATTATTAATGACTTTTTGCCTTTTTTTAAAACGTCATGGATCTCTTTAGTATAAACTGTTTCTAAAAATTCTTTAAATCGCTCTATTTGTGTTATTGCGTCCTTTGGCAAATTCTGTACCCCCTAAAAAGGAAAGGGAAGGTATTATTTTAATTTTTTCAAATTAGAAACTAACTTATTGATCGCTTCCTTTAATGCAGTTTCTGATTTTGTCCCTGTACAAACTATCTTTCCATTGCTAAATAACAAGAATGTAGCCCTTGTTCCAGGTAATTTGTATACAAGCCCTGGGAATTGCTCGGGTTCATATTCTGAGTTCTCTAGTTTCATTGCTAATTCATTTAAGTTTAAGTCCATACCTATATCTCCTGAAGCAACCATGTTTTGAACAGTTATTTTAGGTTTAATTGTAATCTTAACTCCGATTTTAGCAACTGCTTTGATTATTTCATTTATTGATTCTCTAACTTTAGTCATGGATCTTGCTCCAGTACAAACAACTTTTCCAGAGCTAAATATTAAAGCAGAAGTTTTTGGTTCCCTTATTCTCATGACAAGGCCGGGAAATTGTTCTGGATTATATTCAGTGTTAGAAAGAGTTTCTGCAAGTTTTATCAAATGTATGTCATGTTCTAAAGAAGTGGAACAAACAATATTAACTATTTTAACAGTTTTTTTTGCCATCATAAATTCCTCCCACAAAATTAATGTTTATATATAGAGTAATGGAAAAATATATAAAGGTTTATAAATAAATCGTCATTATTAATTAGGAGTTAATTTCGAGGAATATCTTGAATTCTTTTCCTTTTATTTTGAAATTTTCCTTAATTGTATAGTCTTTTTCTGAATCATATAAATCTGTTGCGCCAACTTTAGTAAGAATTGTATCTTTCCATTTCTCAAGGTTTATGTCTGAAACGATTGCAAGATTTATCTTATCTTGTTTTCTTAATTTTTGTTCTTTTCTTATGTCTTGCACACGCCTTATTAATTCTCTAACAAAACCCTCTTCTTCTAATTCCGGAGTTAATTCTGTTTCTAGGATTACTTTTCCTTGAGGGAATTCTGCAGCGATTAAATTTTCAGGTAAATGTTCTTTAACAATTATGTGTTTATTTGTTAAAATGAAATTTTCAATATTCAATGAGCCTTTCTCATAAATTTCTTTTAATTCTTGATCGTTTAAGTGTTTAAGTATGGTTACAGAGTCTTGTTTGAAATCTTTTCCTATCTGAGATCTGTTTGGTGTTATTTCTATCTCTGCATCTTTTAGTTCTCTTTCATAAGTTATGTTTTTTATGTTTAGTTTTGATTTTATTGTTTCATTTAAAGATTCTATTGCTTGTTTTACTGTTGGATTTCTTGAAACTACCTTAATTTCTTTTAATGGCCACCTAACTCCAAGATTTGTCTTTTCTCTAGCTGCCAATCCAGATTGTATTATTTGTTCTGCAATATTAACTTCTTCTTCTAACTCTGGATTAATAAATGATTCATCATAATTTGGCCAATCATAAAAAGAGATTGAGTCATGTTCTAATTCAAACTCTTCTTTTAAGCCCAAGAATATCTTTTCTGTGATGAAGGGACATATTGTTGAAAACATCTTAGTTAGCTCAAACAACACCTTGTAGATTGTAGAAAGTACAAGTTTTGGTTTTTCGTGGATCTTATCTCTTGTATATTGAATATATTTTCTGCTTAAATCTAAAAATAATCTCTCTAGTTCAGTAGGAACCTTATTAATCTCATAGAACTCGTATAGTTCTGTAACCTTCTTTATTGTACGGTTTAATCTGGATAAGATGTATTTTTCATCTATTTCAAGTTCTTCATAAGGTATTTCTCTAGGATCTATGTTAAATGCTTTTGAATATTCTATTAAGTAATTGTAGATGTTCCAAAGAATCATTAAACTTTTATGTTTAACTTCTACCTCTTTCCAACTAAAGTTTATATCTTCTCCTGCATTAGTTTGACACATATAAAATCTTAAAGTGTCTGCACCATATCTGTCTACAATCTCATAAGGAGAGATTACATTTCCTAAAGATTTAGACATCTTTACCCCATCTACATCAGTTAACATTCCATGAGAATATACGTTTTTGAATGGGATTTTATCAAAAGCAATTATTGAAGCAACCATTAATAGATTAAACCAGCCTCGCACCTGTTCTTTAGCTTCTGCTATGAAATCTGCAGGGAATAGTTTTTCAAAGATATCTTTCCTTTTAGGATAATACAAACAGGCCCAGGAAGCAACACCTGCATCAATCCAAACATCTAAGATATCCGGGATTCTCTCTTTTTTTGCACCACACTTACAATCGATTGTTATTTCATCTATCCAAGGACGATGTAAATTCTCTGGAGTTTTACCTGCTAGCTTGGATAATTCGTCTTTTGAGGCAACTACCGTATAATCTCCACAATTCTTACATCTCCAAATTGGTGCCGGAGTTCCCCAGAATCTTTGTTTGGTTATTGAATTATCTCTTAAGTTTTCTAACCAGGAATCAAAAGAATTTTTTACAGACTCAGGAACCCAATGTATCTTGCTATTGTAAGCAAGCATTTTTTCCTTTAAATCCTCTACCTTAAAGAACCATTGTTTTGTTGTTCTGAAGACCACAGGAGTTTTACACCTTTCGCAATGAGCATAATCATGAGTAACCCTCTCTATGGCAATTAGGTTTCCCCTTTTATCTAGTTCATCTATGAAAAATCTATCATCCACTTTAGCCTTTTTTTCAGAAAATATTCCAAGATCCTCTGGGAAGATTCCTTCATGATTTATTTTATTATATGGTGGAATATTATTCGCATGACCAACTTCATAATCTTCTGGACCGCAACCTGGGGCACAATGTACTAAACCAGTACCTGCTGCAAGAGTTACATATTCTTTAGATAAAACAACTGTGTGAACGTTTGGATGTGCCTTCTTTAATTTTTCATAATCTTTGATTTCATCTGCAAACGGATGCTCATATTCTAAATGTTCTAACTCAGAACCTTTAATCTCTTCTAATATTTCATAATCTTTATCTAAAACGTGCTTTACTAAATGATCTATCAAATCCTTTGCGATTATCCAAATTTCATTATCCACTCTTGCTCTAACATAAGTTATATCTGGATTAGCCATTATTGCAAGATTAAATGTTATTGTCCAAGGAGTAGTTGTCCAGATAACTAAATATTCTTTATCTTTATCTTTTACTTTAAATTTAACATAGATCGATTCGTCAGTTATTTCTTTGTATTCACATTCATGTTTTGCTAAGGCAGTTGCACAGGTGGGACACCAAGTCATTGTTTTTTCGCCTTCATAAAGCCTATTTTCTTCATCAGCCCTCTTAATTAACCACCATACGCTTTCAATCCATTCTTCATCGATTGGCATGTAAGCATTTTCATAATCCATCCATATACCTAACCGAGACAAATCTTCGTTCATAATTTTTGCATGTTTAATAGAGAAATCCATGCATGCTTTAGCAAATTTATCTAAACCGTAACCAATAATCTCTTCTTTTGTTTTTAGATTTAGTTCTTTTTGAACTTTGGATGCAGTTGGTAATCCATGCATATCATATCCTGCTCTGTCCCAGACATCAAATTTTTTTAGTTGTTTGTATCTTAAGACTGCATCTTTCAAGGAATTATTCCATGCATGGCCAGTATGAAGTTTTCCAGAAGTATAAGGTGGCCCTTGTAAGAAGTAGAAAGGCTTATTTCCTTTGGTAGATTCTCTTACCTTTTTATAGATATTATTTTTCTTCCAGTATTCAAATATTTCTTCTTCGATTTTATTTTGGTCATGCATTTTCTTGTTTTGCTGGTTTGTTATATTTTAAATAATTTGCCATTGAGAACCACCCAAAGAGGCATAAATCTGATTATATAATAATAGAAATAGTCCGTATTTGTATTATTTTGGACATATATTTGTTGAATAAAAAGATTATATAAAACTTTCTGAATTAGTTTGACAAGCATATACAAAATACTTATAAATCATGTTTGATTTTCGATTGTTATGTGGATCGAAAAATATAGGCCAAAGACTTTTTCTGAGATGAAAGGGCAAGAAAAGATAGTTGCTAGAATTAAAGCTTTTGTTGAATCCAAAGAGTTGCCTCATTTGTTATTTTCTGGTCCTGCTGGAGTTGGAAAAACAACTTTATCTTTAATTATTGCAAGGGAGTTATTCGGGGATGATTGGCAACATAACTTCTTAGAATTAAATGCTTCTGATGAAAGGGGAATTGATGTCATACGGAATAAGGTAAAGGATTTTGCAAGAACAAGATCAATAAGGGATGTTCCGTTTAAGGTAATTTATCTTGATGAATGTGATTCTTTAACTACTGAAGCTCAGCAAGCACTAAGAAGAACAATGGAAAATTATTCGAATACTTGTAGATTTATTTTAAGTTGTAATTATTCTAGCAAAATTATAGATCCGATTCAATCAAGATGTACTGTATTTCGGTTTAAACCTTTAGAGTTAGAAGATATAAAAGAAATAATATCCGGGATTGCGGAAAAAGAAGGATTGAATATTGATGAAAATGTAATGAACACAATTTATGAGCTTAGTGGAGGAGATGCGAGAAAGGCAGAGAATATTTTGCAAAGTTGTTCAATTATCAGTAAAAATATTACAGAAGATTTAGTCTATGAAATAGTTTCTGCTGCAAGACCAAAAGAAATTATGAAGGTTTTAGAGTTGAGCATGGATGGACAATTTATTCGAGCAAGAGATTTATTATTAGATACTATGTTGAGACATGGTTTATCTGGAATCGATATTATAAAACAAATTCAAAAAGAAGCATTAAGCCTGGACATAGATGAACTAAAAAAAGCAAAGATTATTGAAAAGTGTGGGGAAATTGAATTTAGGATGGTTGAAGGAAGTGATGAGTTTGTTCAGTTGGAAGCTTTGATTGCTAGTTTTGTAAATTTAAAATGATAAGAACATTTAATCCTTTAAGATTTGTTGAGGATTTAAGTAAAAGTTTTGGGACTTATTTTGTTAGGCTAGGGGAATTTGTGAACGTTAATGGCTCTGGCAAATATTATTATAATGAGGGGAGATTGGTTACCTGTAGGGGATATTTTCCTTTGGAAAAAGTTGCTTTAAATTATTTAGAGTTAAAAAACTTGGGACATATATTTTTAGAAAAGGGAAGAAAATTCAATAAATCATATAGTTTAGCTGATATTTTAATTAAAGGAGGAGTTTTAGAAGAGGATTCTCCAATAAGGATGAAGATAGTATATGAAGGAGAAAGATTAAAAGTTAGAGAATGGAAGAAGGTTAATAGTGTTTGGGTACCAATTAAAACTCGTTTTCCTTGGAGGGAGTATTGGATATGATGTGGACAAAGAAGTATGCTCCAAAATCTGTTAAAGAATTAGTTGGAGATATTAGATCTATTATGCAATTAGAGGATTTTATTAAAAATTTTAAAAATTTTAAGAAGAATGCAGTTTTAATTTATGGTCCAACAGGAAGTGGAAAAACAGAAGCCGCATATGCAATCGCAAAAGAAAATAATTTAGAGGTTTTAGAAATAAATGCAAGCGATTTTAGGAATAAAGAACATATCTTAGAAATTGTTGGAAAATCAATAAATCAAGCAAGTTTATTTGGTAGAGGAAAATTAATCTTAATAGATGAGATAGATGGATTGAGTGGAACAAAGGATCGAGGAGGTGCACAGGCAGTTGCTTCTTTAATTGAAAAAACGTCATTCCCCATTGTAATGACTGCAAACGACCCTTGGCAAAGTAAATTGTCAAGTATAAGAAGAAAATCTTTAATGATTGAATTTGGCATGTTAAGTTATTTAGACATATTTAAAGTTCTGAAAAGGATAGCCAATTCAGAAGGGATAGATGTGGATGAGAGTATATTGAAAAGTATTGCAAACCGTGCAGGAGGGGATGTAAGATCTGCAATAAATGATTTTCAATTAGTTGCATTCAAGAGAAAGATCATACAGAAAGAAGATTTAGATGATCTAAGTGACAGAGGAAAGGAAGAGGATATTCATACTCTACTCAGGTTAGTCTACAAATCAAAAGATCCTGAATTGATTTTACAAACATTTGATAAAACAAATCTGAAATTTGATGAATTGTTTTTATGGATAGAAGAAAATTTGCCTTTGGAGTATAAAGGTGTTGAATTGAGTAAAGCATTTGATAGCCTTTCTAAGTCAGATATATTTAAAGGAAGGATTATGAGTAGGCAGTATTGGAGGTTTATGGTATATCAAAAATATTTTATGAGTGTTGGAGTGGCAATATCAAAAAGTGAAAGTAAAAAAGGATTTGTTAAGTATGGTGCGCCTCAAAGAATTTTAAAATTGTGGAAAGCTAAAATGAAATATGCTAAAAAACAAGCAATTTGTGAAAAGATTGCAGGAAAATGCCATATATCAAAAAAGAGATCCTTAAAGGAAGTTTTTCCATATTCTCAACTTATTTTGAAGGAAAATGCAGATTATTTGGGTTTAAGTGAAGAAGAAATTAGTTGGTTAAATTAAGAATTGTAGTTGCCAAAAGCTAATTTTCTTAATTTTTTTACACGTTCTTTTGTGGGGGGATGGGTTGATAAAAGTTTGAATATCCCCTCTCCTGAAAAAGGATTTATTATAAATAAATTAGCAGTTGCTTGATTTCCATTTTTTAGTTTAGGCGCTGAATCAATTTTAACTAATGCATCTGCTAAAGCTTCGGGGTCTTTTATTATTTTAGCCCCTGTTTCATCTGCAATATACTCTCTTGATCTAGAAATTGCTAATCTTAATATTGTTGCAGAGATTGGTGCAAGAATAGATAACATTAACAATTCCAATACATTAGAGTCATTTTCATCTCTAGATCCACCAAATATCATCGCCCACCTTGCCATCATTGCAAGGTATGCTATTGCGCTAGCTAAAATTACAGATACTGTAGAGATTAGTAGGTCTTTATTTTTTATGTGGCCGATTTCATGAGCAAGAACTCCTTTTAATTCCCTCTCGTCTAACATATCTAGCAAACCTGTTGTAACCGCTATAACTGCTTTATTCTGGTTCCTTCCTGTTGCAAATGCATTTGGATTATTAGAATTAATTATGTATATTTTTGGTTTTTTTATTGATGCTCTTGTTGCAATATCCCTTACTAGATTATGCAAGGATTCAAATTGAGTGTGATCTGCAGGTTTTGCATTATATAATTTTAAAACCAATTTATCAGAGTACCAGTAGGAAAGAATATTCATTGCAGTAGTTAAAATTAAAGCAATTGTTAATCCTGCTGTACCTCCAACGGCAAAACCAGTTATTAATAATATAAATGTAAGTCCTGCTAAAAGTGCAATTGTTTTTAACTGATCGATAAACATGGTTCTATGTTTGATATTTAAAGGGTTTATAAGTTTTATTGTGATTGTTTAGAATTTTTTCTTAATTTGCACAACATATATAAATTAAAATCTCTAAAAAATGTTTATGCCTAATAATATTATAATTGGTAGATCTGTAAAAGATAAGAAGCAATTTGGGGAAAAAGGAGTTATTTTCTTGGGAAGGCATTATGTAAAAATGGATCAAACTGTTTCTTTGAGTAGTAATATTTTTATGGATGCAATACGGACTCATGTTGTTTTTGTTGTTGGTAAAAGGGGAACAGGAAAAAGTTATTCTTTGTCTGTTATGGCAGAAGGATTAAGTTCTTTAGAGGAAGATATATCAAAGAATATTAGTGTATTGATGTTCGATACCATGGGTATATTTTGGACCATGAAGTATCCAAATCAAAAAGATGAAAAACTTCTAAGATCGTGGGGGATGAAACCTAGAGGAATTGATAAAGTAGAGGTATACGTTCCTGAGGGATATTTTAAAGATTATAAAGAAAAGGGTATCTTGGTTGATCATGCGTTTACAATAAAAACTGCTGAATTGGATGCTGGAGATTGGGTAAATGTTTTTGGTGTAGATTTGATGCATCCGATTGGAATTGCTATTGAAAAAGCAATTGGAAATCTAGTTGACGAAAAGGAAGATTATGGGATAGTTGATATAATCAATGAGATAAACTCGGATAAATCAATTGAAAAAGAAGTAAAAGATGCTGCAATAAATAGGTTTCTTGCTGCTGAATCTTGGGGATTGTTTAGCAAGAACGGAACAGAAATAAAAGAATTAGTAAAGGGGGGCAAAATTAGTGTTGTTGATATAAGTGCATATAGCCATATGGCAGGGAATTGGGGTATAAAGAATCTTGTTGTAGGAATAATCTGTAAAAAATTATTGCAAGAAAGGATGATTGCGAGAAAATTAGAAGAATTAAGGCAAATTGAATCTGGAACTAGTTTATTTGGTTTTGATGATTATGAAAAAACTGAAGATGATATGCCTTTAGTTTGGATTTTAATTGATGAAGCACATGAATTTTTGCCTAGAGAAGGAAGAACTGGAGCTACAGATGCTTTAGTTCAGTTACTTAGAGAAGGAAGGCAACCCGGAATTTCATTAGTTTTAGCTAGTCAACAACCAGGAGAAATCCATAGAGATGTAATTACGCAATCAGATATTGTTATTAGCCACAGACTTACTGCAAGAAGAGATATTGGTGCTTTAAATGATATTATGCAAACGTATATGGCATCAGACATTCAGAGATATTTAAATGATCTCCCAAGAATGAAAGGGTCTGCGATTATATTAGACGATAACTCAGAAAAGATATTTCCAGTAAATATTAGGCCCAAGTTTAGTTGGCATGGGGGAGAAGCACCAAGCGCACTGCATTTAAAGGCTAAAGAACTGTTAGATCTTGGATTGTAGGTCCAAGCAAACCCTAAATGTTCCTGGAGCAGGAGATCCTGCTTTTACTAATTTTACTTTGAATTTGTCTGAATATTTTTTTATTAGTTTGTCAAAATTTTGTTGTTTTTCAAAAACATAAAGATGGATTGTTCCTTTTGGTTTTAATTTTGTTAATGCTAAGTCTAGAAAATTTTCTGCAGTTTTAGGTAGAGGCATTATAATTCTGTCAAATTTCTTATTTATTTTTGGAAGAACTTTTTTTACATCTCCTTTAAATAAGTGGATATTGTTTATTTTGTTTAATTTTATATTTTCCTCGGCATATTTATGGGCAACAGGATTTATCTCAACTGCATAAATCTCCTTTGCCTTAGAATGTTTTGATATTATCAAAGGAAACGGAGCTACACCTGAGAACATAACTAAAATAGACTCTCCAGGTTTTACTTGTTTGGCAACTCTTAATCTCTCTGTTCCTGTTCGAGGAGAAAAATATACTTTTTCTGGATTTAGTTTTAGTTTTATTCCGCTTTCTTTGTGTGTTGTTTCTTTGTTTTTGTCCCCTGCTAAAATTTTTAGTTTTGGAACCCTATATTTTCCAGAATAATATTTTGATTTTCTTGTTACTAACCTTATGTTTTTTAATTTATTAAGCATATATTGGCCAACTAATTTTTCTTTTTTCTTTAGTTCTTTTGGGAAATCTATAAAGATCAAGATATCTCCGATTATATCAAAGGATTTTGGAATTAGTTTTATGTCTTCTTCGGTCAATTCTTTTTGTTTTTTGAATAGGAACATTTTGATTTTTTTATAATTCCGATATATTTAAATATTAATATTCTTCTTGTTTTTATAATGTTATTGGATAAAAAGGGTGATTGGGATAATTCGCATGGAAGTTGGTGGTATTTTATTGGAGGTTTAATTTTTCTATATATTGGCTTAATGCCTTTTTTTGATATTTTTCCGTTTAGTTTTACAATAGGAGAATCTTTGTTAAGAGTATTCCTTGCGCTTCTAGGTGTTTTAATTTTAGTTGAATCGTTTACTATGGACCCGATGAATAAGTTTGGCAAAGTTGTGGTGGGATTAATCTTTGCAATTGTTGGAGTTTATTCATTTTTATCTTATCAAGGGGTTAGTTGGCTTCCTTTTGAGATGGCTTTAAATAGCATTGTGCTTCAAATACTACTTATCATATATGCTATTTACTTGTTTATTGGAGCGTGGAGGCAATGAAAGGCTATAAATTTGGATTATTAATCTTAGGATTATTTAGTTTTTTTTCAAAATCTGTTTTTGCTGCCAGTAGTAGATTTGATATTGGTGCAGCTTTAACAAGAGTATTAACAAACAGAATAAGTATTGCTGGTGAACCTGTTGAGTATTGGGTTGTTTTAGCCACATTTGCTTTTTTGTTTTTCCTTTTGTGGACAGGAGCTATGAGGGTATTTAGTGATAATAAACATGTCCAAATCGCTGTAGCAGCTATATTATCTTTAATTATTACATTTACTACTCCTTTTGCAGGATGGTTTATGGGAATTTTAGATGTAAGTGTTATCCTTATTGTTATATTGTTAGTTTTAGCCACATTAGCATTATTTTTATGGGGTTTTGGAGGAGTATATCGGGTAGGTGCAAAAGCTTACATCTTTATGTTAAGTACGTCTTCTAATGTAAAGAAGGAAGCTAGGTTCTTAAAAAAAGAATCAAGAATTTATTCAGAAGAAATTGAAGATCTTAATGACATAATAACAAGGATAAAGAATTTGCCAGACATAGATGATCCCGCATATGATGCTCAGGCTCAAGAGATAAAAACAGATTTAGATTCTGTTTTGAGTCTTATACGTGATGCGTTATCAATAGACAAAAGGAGATATAACTTAGAAGACTCTAATGAAGTGGCATTAAGATTAAGAAAATTTGAGCAAAAATTAATTGGGATTATTGAACAAGCAAAATCTGCAGTTACTGGAAAAAGACCGAAAGACGCAATTAAAAATGTAAAAAAGGCATTAAATCTAATCAAGAATCAATTAAAAGCATTAAAGAAAGCATTGAAATGGGCAAAGAAACATAAGAACATAGGAGATGAAGAAATAGAAGAGGATATACCTGCTGAGCAAGCAGAGTCCGGAGAAACTTCCCAAGAAGAGGGCATACAACAAGATAAAAACTCCAAAGAGATAGAGGCAAAAGAAAAAGAAATTATTGAGCGTTATAAAGAAGAGTACTCTAAAATAATAAATGGTGAAAAAGACGGAAAATATAATTCTCAGCAATCAATTGAACTGCAGGAAAATATTTGGAAAGAATTCTTCAGAGAATTAAAAGAATTGGGATATGAAGACGATCAAATAAAAGCCTTGTGGACAAGAGAGATAGCATAAATTAGTCAAAAAGTGACCAAATGTCAATTAAAACCATTTATCTAAATTTTTTTGAGGTTTAGGTTTTAATCTTTCCAATAATTTGTTTATTCTGTCTTCTGAAAAATCATATTTTTGAAGAAGTTTTTGAATTTTATCAAGATCTGGTTCTTTCCATTTTAGTTGGTAATTCTTCATTATTGGCATACTTTTAAAGGTGGCATATATTTTTTTCCAATTAAAATCTGCATCCACATTAGCAAATATTTTTTCAAATTCTTTATGCTCCTGTACTAATTTTAAAGCAGTTTTTGGTCCAACCCTATGAACTCCTCTAGGATTATAATCTGTGCCAACAAGAATAGATAATGCCAATAGTTGATCCTGGTTTATTTTTAATGTTTTGAGTATATGTTTTAGCTCATATATTTCTGGATTTATTTTAATGTAAGTGTTCTTTACTTTTTTCTTCTGTGAAACAGTTAAGTTACGTATAAGGATTGGAGTAGAATAGAGTAATGCATCTATGTCTTGGGACACCACTGCAAAAACGTCTCCTTGTTCTGCCATAAATGCAGCCTGAGCTTCTGCCTCTGAAGGCGCTTGTATAACCGGCAATCCTATAGCAGAAATAAACTCTTTTGCTTCTTTTTGCATCTCTTTTGTTAGTTTAATTGTCTGTTTGCTATATTTTGCCATAGATTCTATGTCATGCTCTTTTTTTGCTTCTTCATACTTTTCTTGTGCTTTTTCTTTTAATTCTCGTCTTCTTTGGGATTCCTGAAATTTTATTGCTGGGGGTTTGCCATCAAAAACAAATGCCAACTTTATTCCTTTTTCCATTAAATTTGGAATTCTAGAAGAAATCCCCACTAAATGAGAAGTTATATTTCCGTTATTGTCCATTAAAGGGGTTCCGTCTTGTTGTCTAATTGATGCTAAAAATTGGTAAAGAACATTAGAAGCATCTACTGCTAATTTTTTTCCTTTTAATTTTTCAAAGGTTATTTCTTTTTTTGGAAGAATATTTGTTATTGCTACACCCATAAAATTGATTTAGAAAAGAATTATATAAAAGTTATGGATAGTTAAATAATGAGGTTTGAGTAGAACCTTTAATTAAATCCTCAAATTTTGTGTTAAAAAAAGATAATACAGTATCTGCTATTGGTTTTATTTGTTTTTCTATGTAATGATCGTAATCAATTTTGTGCTTCTGATTTTGGATTGGTTCTGGACCCTCGGTTGTTATGTAATATTCTATTGTGCTCGATTCTATTTTTTTCAGTTTTCTTGCCGCTTTTACATGAGGGGGGGTTGTTTTTGTATAGTCCTCTACAGATTTTCTTAAAGATTTTTTATATACTAATTCTTTATCATATTTCCCAGATTTGATATCTTCAACAAATTTTTTGATGAATTTTGTAGGGTCTTCATTGTGGAAAATTTTATTATACAATTCTTTTTGAAAGATTTTTGCTGCTTCTGTCCAATCTGAACGTACAGTTTCTAATCCCACGAATTCTATTTGTTCTTTATTTCCTTTTTTTAGTAAGCCTGCATACCTCTTCTTAGCACCAACTTCCCCGCCACGAATTTTAGGCATTAAGAATTTTATGTAGCATTTCTCATATTCTAATTCAAGGTAACTTTGTCGGTTATATCTCTTCTTTATTGTTTCTTTGTAATATTTGTTTATTTCTTTCTCTAGTTTTTTACCAGTCTTCTCTGCCTTTTCATAAGAATCTAGTTTTGTATTTACAAATACAGAATCTGTATCTGAGTATATTACTTCATGTCCTTTGTCTTCTATTAAATGTGCAGTCTGTTTTATTAATTCTTGTCCGAAATGAGTTATTGCATTTGCAATTTTTATATTATAAAATCTACACATTGGATTTGCAAGAACTCCAAAAAATGAGTTCATCAATATTTTTATTGCATACCTTGCCAATTCATTTTTCTGTTTTCTTGCTTTTTCTCTAGAGGCCCAAAGGTTCTGGATGATTTGAGGAAGTATCCCCTCTTTATTATCAAAATATGCTTTATTTGGAGATTCTATTGCTCCTTTTTTCTTTTTTTCAAGGTATGAAGCAGGATCTATATTGAAAGTTCTTATAACAGAAGGATATAGAGATTTGAAATCGAGAACAATTAAATTATTATACAATCCTGGTTTTGATTGCATTACATAGCCCCCTTTTATTCTAGTTTCTCTTTCAGGATTTAGTATTGTTGGACAAACTAATTTTCTTTTTCTTGCTTCTTGTAAATATAAGAAATCTAAGGATGCTATAGAAGAGTTTACTTTATCTAGACTCATGCCAGTTAAAAGGGACCTTTGAATAGCTAAATTGACTAAATCTGCTTCTGTTATTATTTTATATGCTAGTTCTGCATCTAAAAGATTATATTTTATTAAATTTTTAGGATCTTCTTTGTATAGTCTATCTATTTCTTCATATTTTTCAATTCCAGTAGCAGTTATTAGTTTTCTTTTTCCAAGCAGCTCTTCTGCAGCATTGTCTAATTTGTAACTATCTAATTTTATGAATGAAGATTTTGTTAAGTCTATTCCATCTAAAACAACTCTGCCAGATATATCTGCTTTGCTTGTTCTAAAGAAATCTGATTCTATTCTTAGTTTAGATAAGGTGTTGTCCCTTCCAAGATTAAAGGGGATTTTATACTTCTTGAATCTATCTTTTAATAATTTTAAATCAAAATCAATAACGTTCCAACCAGTAATTATATCTGGATCAAAATCTAGTAATTCTTGTTTGAATTCTTCTAACAATTCTTCCTCTGTTTTGCATGAAATTGCATTAGGTATTTTTTTATCTGAAACAATAAAGGATTTTTTATAATCTTTAGAGTATGAAGAAATACAGTATATTTTATTTGTTTTTTTATCTGATTCTATATCTATCGAGACTATCTTTAGGTTTTTTGGAGTGTAATTCGCAGGTTTTATTTCTGGATTTGTATATATCCTATCAATTTCTTCAGAGAGATCATAATCTCCTTCTATATCTAATGACCCTTGAATGTTGTGGTCAATTAAGAATCTTAGGGGGTATCTTATGTCCGATTCATATGTTTTTATTTTAGAATGCTCAAATGAGGACCTTAAGGTTGGAACCTCTTTAGGAGAATCCAAGATTATTTTTGTAACAGGTTCTTTGTTAAATGTAGTTAGGTCTGTTTCTTCATATTCAAAATCATCGATATTTTTAGCTTTTTTTAGATCTTTTGTTTTAATAAAGAAATAAGGTTTAAATTCATTTATTGTTAAAAAAGATTGCCCATTTTCCAGTCTTCCATATAACAAGACACAAGATTTTCCAGAAATTATTTTGTAAGTTGAATAAATGATGAATCCTTTCATATTATTTATTTTATTGGTTAGGTTTTTAAATGTTTATTATCTAATAAATTTTATGGATGATTGGGTAAAAGCAGGAGAGCTTGCTTCTGAAGCAAGAAATTTTGGAGAAAAACTAGTAAAAGAAGGTGCTTCATGTAGAGAGGTTACTGAGAAAATTGAATCTAAAATCTTAGAGCTTGGGGGAGAATTGGCTTTTCCTGTTCAGCTTTCTGTGAATAATATTGCAGCACATTATAGTGCAAGATTGAATGAAGATTTTAATTTTAAAGAAGGGGATGTTGTAAAATTAGATTTGGGTGTGCATATCAAAGGGGCGATTGGAGATACTGCGGTAACCATTGATTTAGGGAATAATAAAAAACTTTTAGATGCTAGTAAAAATGCATTAAATGCTGCACTTGAAATAGCAAAACCTGGGGTTGAAGTTAGAGAGATTGGAAAGGTCATTTATGAAGAAATTACTTCTTTAGGTTTTCAACCAATAAGGAATCTTGGGGGCCATGGTTTAGAAAGGTGGCAAATCCATACTGCACCAAGCATCCCAAATTTTGATAATGGAGATAAAACTAAATTAAAGAAAGGCCAGATCATTGCAATTGAGCCGTTTGCGAGTAGTGGAGAGGGATTAGTAAAGGAAGGAAAACCCTCTGAAATATATAATATTGAGAGTATAAAGAATGTAAGGGATACCAATGCAAGAAAGATCTTTAAATTTGTAAGTGAAAAATATAAAACATTGCCTTTTGCTAAAAGACAGTTGCCTTTTAATAAACTCCAATTGTCTGTTGGATTGAATGTTCTAAAAAGGGAAAAAATTTTATATGAATATCCGGTTTTGCCTGAAAAGAGAGATGATTGTTTAGTTAGCCAACATGAGCATACTTTGATTGTTGGTGAAAAAATAACTACAGAATGAAATTCAAATCTAAAATATTTTTGGCACCTATGGCAGATGTAACTGAAGCTGCTTTTAGAATTTTATGTTCTAAATATGGTGCAGGGTTAACATATACAGAAATGATTTCTAGCACCGCTTTAGCAAGAAATGAAAAAAACAAGTTATTTGATGTGAAAGAAATAGAAAAGCCTATTGCAGTACAATTAATGGGAAATAATTTAAAAGATATAAAAAAGGCAGTTGAAATTGTGCAAGATAAAGTCGATCTAATTGATTTCAATATGGGTTGCCCTATGAAAAAAATTGTTGAGAATGGTGCAGGGGCAGCATTATTAAAAAACCCTGAAAAGGTTAGAAAGATTGTTAGGGTTTTGGTTGAGAGCAGTGAAAAACCTGTTTCAATAAAGATTAGATCTGGGTGGGATGCAAAATCAATAAATGCTTTAGAAATCGCAAAGATAATTGAAGAAGAAGGAGCATCTATGATCACAATTCACCCAAAAACAAGATCTCAAATTAGATCTGGAAGTGCAGATTGGAGTTTAATAAAAAAAATAAAAGAAGAAGTTAATATTCCAGTTATAGGCAATGGAGAAGTAAAAACTCCTGAAGATGTGAAAAGGATGTTTGATGAAACTGGTTGCGATTATGTGATGATTGGAAGAGCAGCTTCAAAAAATCCATATATTTTCAAGCAGGCTAAAGAATACCTAAAAGATGGAAAGTATGGTGAAGTAGATAAAAAAAAGATTTTAGAGGAATATCTAAAATTGGCTGAAAGATATAACTCTGATCTAAAATATATTAAGCTGCACGTTATTTATATGACTCGGGGGTTTGAAGGAAGTTCTAGATTAAGAGCAAAAATTTCTAGATTAAAAACAATAAAAGAAATAAAAGAGGTTGTTAGAGATATTATTATCCCATATAACTCATCTCTTTAATTGCTGCCCCTCTTGCTGTACGAAGGAATTGTTCCTCTATTCTTTTGTATTTTTCCATATCTTTCTCTGTTACGGATGCATAAACTTTCTTTAATGCTTCTTCGAAATGTTTCATTTTTACTTCAGTTGCCTTAATGTTTTCTCTTAATGCAAGCATTGCAGCCTCTCTACATAATGCTGCAAGATCTGATCCTGTGAAATATTCTGTTTTTTCTGCTAATTTGGTTAGACTTACATCTTTCGTCAAAGGCATTGATTTTGTGTGCACCTCTAATATCTTCTTTCTTGACTTTTTATCTGGGATTGGGGCCATCATTATCCTATCAAATCTTCCAGGCCTTAATAATGCAGGATCAATTAGGTCTGGCCTATTTGTTGCTGCTATAACTACGACGTCATTTAACTCTTCTAACCCATCCATCTCAGTCAATAATTGATTTACCATTCTTTCAGTTGCTTTTGATCCAACATCTTGTCCCCTTATTGAAGCGATGGAATCTATTTCATCAAAGAAAATTATTGTAGGGGATGCTTGTCTTGCCTTTTCAAATATTTTCCTTATTCCTTTTTCAGATTCTCCTATCCACATAGATATCAGCTCTGGTCCCTTAACAGATATAAAGTTAGCTTCTGCTTCATTAGCAACTGCTTTTGCCAATAGAGTTTTACCTGTACCTGGAGGGCCGTATAACAATACTCCTTTTGGTGCCTTAATTCCTAATCTCTTAAATGCATCTGCATGTTTAAGTGGCCATTCCACAACTTCTTGTAACTCTTGTTTTATTTTATCTAATCCACCTATATCTTCCCAATTAACATTTGGTTTCTCCACTAAAACCTCTCTCATTGCAGAAGGTCTTACTAATTTCAATGATTCTCTGAAATCTTCTTCGGTTATTCGTAATTTTGATAAAAATTCTTTAGGAACCTCTTCTTTATCTTTTAGATTTAATTTAGGTAGGTTCCTCCTTAAGACATTCATTGCAGCTTCTTTTGCCAATGCTTGTAAATCTGCACCGACAAATCCATGAGTAATCCTTGCAATTTCTTCTAAATCAACATTTTTGTCTAGAGGCATATTTCTTGTATGAATTTTTAATATTTCTAGTCTGCCCTTTTGATCTGGTACACCAAAGGTGATTTCTCTATCAAACCTTCCTGGACGTCTTAATGCTTCATCTAAAGAGTTTGGACGGTTTGTTGCTCCAATTACAACTACGTTAGCCCTTTTATTTAAACCATCCATCATAGTCAATAGTTGTGCTACTACCCTACGTTCTACTTCTCCGTGAGTTTCTTCTCTTTTTGGTGCAATTGCATCTATTTCATCTATAAAAATTATAGAAGGTGCTTTTTCTGCAGCTTCTTCAAATATTTGTCTAATTCTCTTTTCAGATTCTCCATAAAACTTATTCATAATTTCCGGTCCGTTAACCAAGATAAAGTTAGCTTCTGCTTCATTAGCAACTGCTTTTGCCAATAGAGTTTTACCTGTACCTGGAGGGCCGTGTAAAAGTACGCCTGCAGGAGGTTCAATACCTAAAGTTCTGAATATCTCTGGATGTTTCATTGGAAGCTCTACCATTTCTCTAATTTTCTTTATTTCCTCAGACAATCCTCCGATATCTTCATAAGTAACATCTGGTACAGGAGCTTCTTCTGAAACTTCCATTGCTTTTGGATTTAATTTCAAGGAGGTGTTTTCTGTGATTATGATTGGTCCACTTGGATTAGAATCTGCTACAACAAATTTTATAGAACCAATTGTACCCATAAATCCAGTACTCATGCCTTCCATAATACTTTCAAATTGTTCAAAAATCTCCTCAAATGGGCTGCCTGTTCGTCTAAATGTTTTCCTTCTTCTCGTTGTACCACCTAAAGAAATTATATCTCCTTTAACAACAACTCTACCAAGCAAACTTCTCTTTATTGCTTCTGGATCTGCTTGAATCATTATACCTTTTTGAGAAGGAGCAATTGTGATCTTTTTTGCTTCTTTTACTTCTGTTTTTCTTACTTTAACTTGTTCTCCGATTCCAGTTTTTGCATTCCTTCTTAGAATCCCATCCATTCTAATGACAGGTTCTCCTACATCAGTAGGATATGCACGGTCTACAATTCCGACAGTTTTTCTTTTTCCTTCAATCTCAACTATATCGCCAGGTCTTACTCCAATTTCTTTCATATATTGAGAATCAATTCTAACTATTCCTTTGTATGCTTCTTCTTGCATTGCTTCCATTACCCTTAAATTAACTTCTTTATTTTTTGCCATTTTTATTCCTCCAAAAATTTTCTAAAGTATAAACTAAGCTTTCCCGGTGCTTCCAATGAAAGCCTCAATATTTTATCTACCTCTTTTTCTAATTGAGCAAACCTCTCTTCAAAATCAATTATTTCACGGGGGATGGTTACTGAAAAACTATTGCCTACCATCCTTAATTTAACATTAAACGTTCTTTTCTTGAGACTCTTAAACTCTTCATACTCTTTAAGATCTATTGGATGATACCACCTTTGTTTACATTTTGGACACTCAAAAAATCTCAATCTAAATCCGTCCCTTAATTGATAACTTTTCTTTGTTTTTACATTACATTTATTACAATATACTTCTGCATCAAACAAATCTTTCATTTTCGTATACACATTATGTATATACATCTTGTATATAAATGTTTTGGTTTTTATAAACCCCCATTCAAAACATTTAAAAATCAAAAAATCAAAATTAGAATATAAATTTAAAGGAGGTAAAAAATGGCAAAGAAGGGAAATAGCACAGTTGGCAGTTGGGCATTCTTGCTTGGTGTTATATTAGCAGTAATTTTAGCGTTTGTAGGAAGTTTAGCTTCTTTAGCATGGTTATTAGTGCTTTTGGGTATAATTATTGGTTTATTCAACATTAGTGCAAAGGAAACACAAAGATTTTTGTTTGCAGGGACAGTATTAGTTATTGTAGGTGCATTTGCAGGAAGTACTTTATCTAGCATCATGTATTTAACTGGAATATTTAGCAACTTAGTTGCATTATTTGCACCAGCAACAATCGTAGTTGCCCTTAAATCTGTGTTTGAAATTGCAAGAAGATAATTCTTCTTCTTTATTTTTTTTATTTTAAGCAATTTTTTTAAAGTTCAATTACTTTCAATTTATAATGATTAGTTCGCGAGACAAAAATTTCGATAGTTTCTTAGGTGGAGGATTTAAAGAAAATATTTATCTTGTATTTGGACCATCTGCCACTGGAAAAACAACTTTATGCTTGCAATCTGCATTAAATTCTATTGAACAAAATAAAAAGATTTTGTTTGTTGATTGTGAAGGGGGTTTTTCTATTGAAAGGATAAGGCAAATGAAAAAAGAGTTTGATGCAGAAATTTTAAATAATTTGATAGTTATTCGGCTAAACGATTTTGATCAACAGTATAAATTTTTCCAAGATTTAGAAAAAATAATTGAAGAAGGGGATTTCGATTTTTTAATAATTGATACAATTGGAAAACATTATCGGAAAGAAATCCAAGAAAATAATCACTTGGAAATAAATGAAAAGATGGTAACGATGTTGAGGAGCCTAAAACATATAAAGATCAATAGAAATATCCCTATTCTAATGACAAATCAAGTTTACAGTGATTTAGAAGGAAATATAAAAAATGTTGGTGGAAAGATGATAGAAAATTTTGGAGAAGTTATAGTTGAATTAAAGAAAGATCCAAGGAAAGCCATAATGATGAAACCTGAAAAAAAAGAGATTTATTTTAAGATAACAGAATTAGGAATTGTTGTTTGAATTATTTTTCCAATTCTCTTTTTCCGGGCAATCTGGATTTAAACAAAGATTCCAAGGGCGTTTTCCTTTTCTTATTATTGTGACTATTGGGAAACCATCATGTTTGCACAATTTGTCTGTGGGCTTAACCAACCCTTGTTGAGGCAAACTATAGGTGGTCTTACAATCTGGATATCTATCACAAGCCACAAATCGTTTTTTTGTTTTTTTAGAGTATATTATTCTTAATGTTCCTTTTTTACAAACAGGACAGACCCCAATTTCATTTGCTTTTTGTTTTGCTTCTTTTGATGCTTCTGAAAGATCTGCACCTATTTCTTTTTCGTGTTTCTTGAATTTATCTAAAATTTTTGTAAGAACCTTTTTTGCGTTCTCAATCACTTTTTCTTTTTTTAATTTTCCTTCCCTTATCTCTTCCATGTCTGCTTCAAATTCCCTGGTTAGTTTTTCATCTATTATCTCTGGAGAATATTTTTTCAAAGTTCTAATCAGTTTTATTCCAAGTTCTGTTGCTTCAATTGGTTGGTTTTGGATGTAATTTCTTTCATATAAAGTATCTAAAATTAATGCTCTTGTTGCTTTTGTTCCCAAATTTCTTTTTTCTAACTCTTTTATTATTGAAGCTTGAGTATATCTTTTTGGAGGTTGTGTTTCTTTATCTTCCTTGAATATCTTTTTTACATCTATTTCATCTCCTTCAATCATAATTGGTATTTCTTCTTCTTTGAATTTTGCGTATTTGCCATATAAGGTGTGCCATCCAGGTTCGATAGTTGTTGTTCCATTCAATATGAAGATTTCTTTGTCGATTTCTAACTCTATAGAGGTGGTTTGTCTCTTTGCTGGTTCTCCGAATACTGCAAGAAAACGTCTAACAATTAAATCATAAAGTTGTGCTTTTTTTCCAGAAAGAGATGCTTTTTCACCTGTTGGGTAAATGGCTGGGTGTGCAGGATCTTTCTTTTTTCCCTCAGTTGGTTTTAAGTCTCCCTTTAGAAGTTGTTCGCATGAGCTGGAATATTCTTTTTGTTTTTGTAATTCTTTTAGAATCTTCTTAAAATCTATTGTATTGGGCAATTTTTGAGAGCTTGTTCTTGGATAAGAAATGAGTCCTGCAATGTATAACTCTTGAGCTAGATTTGAGGTATCTTTCGGAGTCAATCTTAGGTGTTTGAATGCCTCTGTTTGTAAAGTTGTAAGATCAAAAGGTACAGGAGGGGATTGTTTTGTTGTTCTTTTTTTGATGGATTTTGCTATTGCTTTTTTTGATTTTATTTTGTCTAATATTTTTTTTACTTTTTCTTCATCAAAAATTTTATCTTCTTTATGTTTAGCTAGAATTTTTTCTTTTTTATGTCTCCCATCTAAATAAATTTCCCAATATTTTTCAGGTTTGAATTTTTTTATTTCTTCTTCTCTATTTACAATTATATGCAATGCTGGACCTTGTACCCTACCTGTTGAAAGAACCTGAAAATAGCCTTGAGCAGATTTTATAGCAGAACTTAATGCTTTTGTAAGATTTATACCATAAAACCAATCTAGGTGATGTCTGGTTATTCCTGCATCTATCATTCCAAAATCAAGATCTTTTTGTGCAGATTTATAGGATTGAACTAGTTCTTCTTTAGTTAGTGTTGAGAATTTCATACGTTTTGCATTATCTTTCCCCAACCCATATTTAACAACAGTGTATCCTATTACAGAACCCTCTATATCATAATCTGTAGCAACAGTAATCGAATCTGTTTTTTTAGCTAATTGTTTTAATAAAGATAGATAAGCTTTGGTATAATTAGCAGATTTTTCAATTTCGTATTTTGGTTTCCAAGAAATATCAAAAGTTGGATATTCGGACCACGGAGTTTTTTTATTTTCTGTTAACCCAAATAAATGACCGACTGCACAACCCACATAGATCTTTTTTCCTTTGTGGGTAATTTCATAATAAACTGCCTTGCCTTTTGTATTTTTTATTGGTTTATTGTCTGAGAGCGCAGTTGCTATTTTTAATGCCGCTTGTGGTTTTTCAGTGATTATTAATTCAGTCATAAAGATAAATGCTCAAAGGTAGGTTATATAAATGTTTCTAAGTGAATCTTGCTGTAACAATTATATGGTTTATGCTTTTCTTTTTCTCTCAAATTGTTCTGCACACTCTTCTGAACAAAAGGTATACACCTCTCCATCAAATTCTTTTTCTATGTGACTTCTTCCTAAGATTTGTTTACAATTGTCGCAGTATGCCATATCTGCATCGCTTTCATATCCCCTCATGAATCCTTCTTCACCTTCCTCTATTTCATCATTCTCTGCTAATTCTTCTCTTGCCCCTTCTGCATATACATCGTAGTCTTCTTCTATTCCTTCCCCTAAAAATTCTTCATCCATTTTATTTAATACCCCCCGATTTTTTTCTTTCCAACATACTTTCTCAATGGTTTAGGAATTGTTATTGTCCCATCTTTATTTTGGAAATTTTCTATTATTACTCTCATTGTCCTCGATGTTGCTATTGCGGTGTTGTTTAGTGTGTGTACATATTTTCTTTCTTCCCCTTTGATATACTTTATATTTGACCTCACTGCTTGATAACTTGTACAGTTTGAACATGATCCTACCTCTTTATATTCTTGTTCTCTAGGGAACCAAGCTTCAATATCATATTTTTTAGCTGCAACAGTACCAATATCCCCTGTACATATATTTACAACCCTATAAGGGATCCCCAATTTTTTATATAGTTCTTCAGAATTTCTTTGTAATTCTTCAAACAAATCCCAAGAATCTTCTGGCTTTGAGATTATTACTTGTTCTACCTTATTAAATTGATGTACTCTGAATAAGCCCCTTGTATCTACTCCATGGCTTCCAATTTCCTTTCTGAAACAAGGTGATATCCCCACGAATTTTAAGGGTAAATCTTTTTCTTGAAATACTTCGTTTGAATGTAATGCTACTAGAGGGTGTTCTGAAGTAGCAATTAAATAAAGATCTTCTTTATCTATTTTATACATAACATTTTCAAAATCTGAAAGATCTGTTGTTCCAGAATATGCTTCTTTATTTAGCATTAAAGGCGGAAGAATAGGAGTATATCCTTTTTTTACTAAAAAATCTACTGCAAATCTTTGTAGCGCCATATCTAGCAAAACAAGATCACTCAGAACATAATAAAAACCTGCACCTGAAACCTGTGAAGCTTTTTTGAAATTTGCTAATCCTATTTTTTCTAAAAACTCTCCATGAGGCATTAATTCAAAGTTTGGAATTTTTGGTTCTCCAAAAAATCTTATTGGAACATTATCTTTTTCATCTTTTCCAATTGGAACCGATTCGTGCAAGATATTTGGCAACCTCATTAAATAAGAATCAATTTGTTGTTTTAATTCATTCATTTCATTTTCAACATTAGTTATTTTCTCTGGAATAGATTTTGCAAGTTTTAGATGGTTCTCAATTGATTTTCCTTGTTGTTTTAATTCCCTAATCTCGTTTGTTAACTCGTTTCTTTGTTTTCTTAATCTATCTGCTTTTTGTTTAAGGTTTCTCCACCTCTTGTCTTTTATTAATATTTCATCTACCCAAGAAATCTTATCAGATTGATCCCTCTTTTTTAAGTTATCTTTTATTATATCTGGATTATCTCTGACAAAATGTATGTCTAACATAGGATTTGAAAAAAAACATAATTATATAAATGTTTTGATAGTTACTAATATAACAAAAATGTATGTTAGAAAACATATAATTTGTACTATATAAAGATTTAAATATACATGTTATATTACAATCATTGGTGGGGAAAACATGACAAATAAAGACATTTTCGAGGTATTTTTTAGAAGGAAACCGTCGATGATATTGGTGGCTTTAAGAAACAACGCAAAGGCAAAATATGGGTCTGTTTTGGCTAAAGAGGTTGATTGTACATATTCACATGCAGTTAAGATTCTTCAAGAAATGGAAAAAAACAAGTTAGTTCAGTTTGAAAAGAAAGGAAGAATCAAGACTATCAAACTGACAGAGACTGGTGAGAGAATAGCAGATCACATAGAAAGAATCAGAAACTTATTATGACTTTTTCTAAAAGTTTTCCAAGGACAAGTGACAAGACGGCGTACCCAAGTTGGGAAGAGATTACTTTAAACGATGAAGAAGAAAGAGAAGTTGATAGGCGTGCTAGAGTAGAAAATATTAAATTAATGGAAGAATGTATTGAAGATGCCCGAAAAATATTCGAAAATAGTAACTTAAGAGATTATCAGAGCGATATAGTTCGTGTGGCTATTTCTTTATTTGAAAAAAGAGCTTCTCATTCTGTATATTGGAAAGAGCGAGTTTGTAAAGATAAGTTTGATGAATTATTTAATAAAAAATGAGTGGGCCCGACGGGATTTGAACCCGCGACCCCGTGGTTAAGAGCCACGTGCTCTAACCAAGCTGAGCTACGGACCCACATCTAAGATTCTGAGAACTACTCGGCTTTAAAAATTTTTTGAAAAACTAAGAAATAGATTTTGTGAATAAAACCCACCTAACTCCAATAAAGATGAGGAATAAAAAGTACGCTATGTTCACAACCCAAAGGATTACATTCCTGATTTGTGTTATTGCATATAATGCAACTATCAAAAAGGCAGATCCTGCACCGATTAATATCATTTGTTGTAAATTTTCCTTAGCGTAATTAAGTGCATAATCTTTCATATCTGAACAGCCAGTATTTAAACATCTGCCATGATATTCAGTTCCATTAATTATTACCTTATATTCAGATAATCCTGTAACATAATAATAAACAAATATCGTCCCAGTTATAATTGCAGAAACAACAATGAATGCTAAGAGATACCAGAGCAGCATTTTCCAATTAAATGGTTTTTTTGGTTTTTCTTCTTTTTTTTGCTCAATAGGTTTCTGTTTAGTTTGTTGTGCTGGCCCTGCTGCCTTAAATCCTTCTTCTATTAAGTTAGCTGGCCATCTTTTAGCAGTTAATGCATTTCTTATTGTTTCGTCTTTTATTCCCCTCTCTCGGGATTTTAAGATGAAATTTTTTAAGATTAGAATTTGTGCTTGAATTTTCTCATTTCGAGTTTGTTGTGTGTTTGTTTTAGGTTGTTTTGAGATTTGATGAGAAATTAGTTTTTTGTTTGATTCTGCTAATTTAAATGCTTCAGATAATTCTTTTTTAGACCATCCGTTTTTTGTTAAGATTTTAGTAAGCTCATCTTTTGTATATCCCTTCTGAAGATGCCTTTTAAGATAATTAACTAATGCTAGATCAACCATAATTTTATTTTTGAATTTGCTATTTAAAAAAGTTACTAATGGAAAATTATATAAATTCGTCTTTTAAATTATGATTAAGATGAAAATTGAATTAAATAAAACTCCACAAAATGTTAGAATAATAGAAGGTTTTCCTGGTTTTGGATTAATTGGTACTATAACAACGGAATATTTGTTAGACCATATTGACGACATAGAAAAAATTGGGTCAGTGTGGTTTAACGAAATGAATCCATTAATTGCAATCCATGAGGGAGAAGTTATTGACCCATTAGGGATATTTTATTCGAAAAAATATAATTTAGTTTTATTACATGCAGTAACTAATGTAAATGGTGTCGAATGGAAACTCGCAGACGCTGTAAATGAAGTTGCAAAAAGATTAAAGGCAAAGGAGATAATTTGTGTAGAAGGGATAGGTGCATTAAATAGAGTAAATGGCGGAGTTTATTATATCTCAAATTCGAATTTGGAGTCTGCAGGAGCCAAAAAAATGAGCGAAGGGATTGTTATGGGAGTTACTGCTGCAATATTATTGAAAACTAAAAATTTTCCATTATCATGTTTGTTAGCAGAAACGTCAAGTAATTTACCAGATAGTAGAGCATCTGCTAGAGTGATAAAGGTATTAGATCAGTATTTGGGATTACAAGTAGATTATAAACCTTTATTAAAAAAAGCAGAAATGTTTGAGAACAAATTGAAGGGAATTTTGAAGCAAGCTAATGTTGCAAAGAAAAAGAAAATAAAGAAGGAAATAAGCTATATGGGTTAGTTTTATATATTTTATTTACTTTCCTTTTTTATGCACGATAATTCATTTTTAAAAAATATTTTAGTTTTTTTCTTTATTTTTATCGGGATTTATGTCATTAAAAATATTAACAATGTCTTTATTGCAACAATAATAGTCTATTTTGTAGGAAGGTTATTTTTCAAATATAAGCCAAGTATTCTCGAGAATTTTGAAGATGGCCCAGTTAGATATACCTTGTTATGCCACACATGTAATTGGGAATGGATGTCAAACGTAACAGACAAAAAATATTCAAAAAAATGTCCTAATTGTGGAGACGACTCTAAAATCGAGGTAATAGGGGTGAGAAAAGTAAGTAAGGCAGTAAAAAGAAGCAATAAAGATTTAACAAGTTATTTTAGAAAACAAAAATAAAAGAAGAGATTATCTCTTCTTTTTCTTTTTAGTTGTTTTTTTCTTTGTTACCTTCTTTTTTGCAGCGGTCTTTTTCTTTTTCTTACCGCCTCTTGCCATCTTTGCTTCACAAACGTTTCCGTTTGCGTCGACATAGTAAAGGTAACCTGGTTTTCTTTCAACTACATTCTTTGCAATAATTTTTCCCAAGCTTATTCACCTCCTTTTACGAGAATAATTTAATTAAATTTTGAAATTACTCATATATAAATGTTATTGAACCCCTCGACGGTGAGACAAACATTTACATGTTTTAGTTTTTGATTAAATCTTTTAGGTACATAAATTAATAAAACTTTTAATATATGCTTAAAATATTTTAGACCAATATCTTTTAATTTTCGCTTAAAACTTTTATTCTATAAATCATCCAATAAATTTGGAATTTTCTTTAACCTTTCACGTGTTACTTTCGTATATACTTGAGTCGTCGATACATCGGAATGTCCAAGCATCTCTTGGATTTCCCTAAGATTTACTCCTTTCTCTAGATAATGGGTAGCGAAGCTGTGCCTTAGTTTATGAGGAGTAACCTTTTTTTGTATATTTGCTCTTTTTGCTGCAATACGTATGATTTTTTGTATGTTTCTAGAGGTTAGATGCTCTTTATTTCGGCCAGGAAACAGATAAATTTCGTTTTCATCCAGGGTTTGAATATATTTTTTGATATCTTCTGCCAGATTTTTAGAAATATTGAAAGATCTATCTTTATTTCCTTTTCCTGCTCGCACCCAACCTTCAAGAGATTCGAGGTCTAAATCATTTATTTTTAATTTTATACACTCACTTACCCGCAATCCAGTTGAATAAAGTATCCTTATAATTAATTTAGACTTTTTTGAAGGTGCTGATTCAATCAATCTTTTTACTTCTTCTTTTGTTAGCACTTCTGGAAGTGATTTGGGAATTTTTGGGGATTTGAACTTAACTATATCCCTATGCATAACTTCATCAAAAAAGAATTTTAATGATGCTCTTTTTAGAGCAATTGTTCTAGGAGATTGTTTTTTATCAGAAATGAGATGAGCAAAATACTCTTTTATGTCATCTTCTGTGATCTCCAGAGGATTTTTTTCAGAATATTCAAAAAATAATTTAGTGTTTAATAAATAAGATTTTATTGTTTGCTCTGAAAATCCCCTTAACTTTAACTCAATTTCTAATTTTTTTAGGTATTTTTCCATAATTATCCCTCTTTTTTATGAAAAATACGGCAAAACTAGTATATAAAAGTTCGTATAATGTATCTTATGCGAACTTTTAGGCATATTTTGGTTATTTTACTGGTTTTTATAGAGCATCATTAAAATATAAATATTATGAAAGCCCAATTTAATAAAAATGTATCTGGGAAATGGTTTAGATAAGAAAGGAGTTTAATTGAGCCTTGGGGCATTTTGAAAAAATATAAACAATTTAGTAAAAACAATTTGATGGATTTAACTAAACCTTCGAAATGGTACAAATGTAAGATTGTTTTTTTAATTAATTAAGTCAAAGATTTTTGTTTAATATTGATGAAAGTATTAGTTGAAAAAACAAATATAAGAATAAAAGAGAGTGTTTTAGAGTAAATAAAACATTTAATTAAAGATTAAAAGTTTTAGTTTATCTTAATTGTACAAATATAGTCCATACTAAAGCTATTATTAGCTGCCAAATTAACCAGATTAACACTACGTTCCAAAAATTCTCTTTTATCCATTTCCAATTTAAAATACCACAGCAGTTTTTTTTCATTTTGTATGTACAACCTCCCACCAATACCCTATAAGCATTGGTATAATTCCAGATAACAACCAAAAAATATTATGAAACCATGCACCATAAATCATGATAATAAATCCTATAAGAT
>CAZQVG010000002.1:0-5115 GCA_964596705.1 Candidatus Woesearchaeota archaeon
AGAGCTTGCCAAGCTTGCCAAACACTGCAAAAGTATTTATAAATAGTCTTTAACTAATAGAAATTAGACTCCGTGAAATAATATCCGAATAGGGGAGTATGAGGAGTTCTATCTGAAACAAAATGGGAAACCAAAAAGGAGGTATGAAATATGGCAAAACCTATTAAAAGTTGGAAATCTGGGAATATTTCTGGGGCCATTTGGCTAAATGAAAAGGAGATGAATGGCGCAAAGGTTAGTTTTAAGACTGCTAGCTTAAGGAGAGCATGGAAAAAAGAAGGTGATGTTTGGAGAGATGAAACTTTAAATTTTAGGAGACAGGATATTCCTAAGTTAATTGCAATTTTGAATGAAATGATGAAAGAGTTGTATTTGGCGGAACCAGAAGAAGGGGTGGATGAAGATGAATAAAACAGAGGAAATTGTAATTGAAGAAGAAAAAAAAGAAGAAAAAAAAGAGTATAGCATAAGTGATCTGCCTGGGGTTGGACCAGCAACAGCAGAGAAGTTAGCGGATGCTGGATATGATACTATGTTGAGTATTGCGGTGGCTAGCATAGGTCAATTAGCAGATGCTGTGGGTTTGAGTGAGAGTGTTGCTAGGAAAATTATTCAGACTGCGAGAGAAAAGCTTGATATGGGTTTTGAATCTGGTCTAGATGTTTTAGAAAAAAGAAAACAGGTTTACAAGATTACCACAGGAAGTAAGAATTTTGATGAGATTCTGGGTGGTGGATTTGAAACTGGATGTATTTCAGAGTGTTTTGGGCCTTATGGAAGCAGTAAAACTCAGATAGCAAGTGCATTGGCAGTTAATGTTCAATTGCCTAAGGAAAAAGGTGGTGCTGAAGGGATGGCAGTTTTTATTGATGGAGAAGGAACGTTTAGGCCGGAAAGAATAAAACAACTTGCTAAGGGTGCAGGGTTAGACCCGGATAAGGCGTTAAAGAATATTTTAGTGGCAAGAGCATTTAATTCAGATCACCAGATGATTTTAGTGGATAAAGTGGAAGAATTAATAACTAAGAAAAAATTGCCAATTAGGTTGGTTATTGTGGACTCGTTGACAGCCCATTTTAGGGCAGAGTTTATTGGTCGTGGGACATTAGCAGAGAGGCAGCAGAAATTGAATAAGCATATGCATAGTTTGACAAAACTTGCAGCAAACTATAATGTTGCAGTTTATGTGACTAACCAGGTTATGGCAAAACCAGATACTTTCTTTGGAGATCCTAATGAAGCTATTGGCGGAAACATTGTAGGACATAACTCTTCATTTAGAATTTATTTGAGGAGAGGTAAAAAGGGATCAAGAGTTGCTAAGATCATTGATTCGCCTAATTTGCCTGAGGCAGAAGCAGTATTTTTTGTTAGGGAAGAAGGATTGAGGGATGAATAATATATCTTACTAAACCTAAATTTTTTTATTTTGATCTTTATTTCTATTTTTTTATGTTTGGATTTGAGAGAGGGTCTTTTTTGTATGTTGTAACTGGGCCAATGGGAGCAGGGAAAACTAGTTGGTTAGTAGAAGAAGCATCTAAAATTCAATCCTATTCCAGATATGAATGTCAGGCATTTAAGCCTAGTTTGGACGATAGATATTCTGATAGCGATTTAGCGAGCAGAACTGGAAAAAGATTAAAGTCTACCATCATAGATCCAAATAAACCTTTTCAGATGTTAGATAATCTAGAAAACCGAGTGGATGTGATTGTTATAGACGAAGCTCATTTTTTTGAAGATTCTCTTGTTTACGCAGTGGATGTTTTATTAAGAAACGATAAGAAAGTTTTAGTTTCTGGATTGGATCTGGATTTTAGGGGAGAGTATTTTCCAGTTATGGGCAAATTATTGGCAATGGCAGATGATGTGAAAAAAATGACTTCTTTTTGTGAATATAGGAATGAGTTGGGAGAGCGGTGTGGTGCGATAGCAAGGAATACTCAAAGATTGTATATGGATGGGAGCCCTGTGCCTTATGATGATCCTTTAATTCTGGTAGGGGATGAGACTGGGAAGAAAAATGAGCGGATATATCAGGCTAGATGCAGGAAGCACCATATTGTTCCTGGAAAGCCTGAATTTGTTAAGTCAAAAGATTTATAAATGATTTAAGTTCCCAAAAATTATTCAAAATGGCAAAAGAAAAAATATTAAAATGTAGTTCATGTAATGTTGATATTGTTAATATCTCTGGATCTGTTCAGTTTGCATGCCCTAATTGTGGTGAAGAGACTATTGTTAGGTGTGCAGATTGCAGAAAGAAATCAATAAAGTATCATTGTAGTAAATGTGGTTTTGAGGGACCTAATTAAAAATGGGATTTGCTGTTGTTACATTAAAGGTTATGCCTGAAAGTCCTGAAGTGGATTTAGAGCAGTTAGAAGTTAAAGTAAAAGAGAAGATTAAAGATTTTGCTGGGGAAGGAGAGACTAAAACTGAAATAGAGCCGGTGGCTTTTGGGTTAAAAGCTTTGAAAGTTATTTTTGTTATGGATGAAAGTCAAGGAAGCCCTGATCCTGTAGCAGAAGAGGTTGATAAATTTGATGAAGTTGCTTCTGCAGAAATAGTTGATGTTAGAAGGGCAATTGGCTAAATAAAATATTACCAAATATTAAACTAATTATTGTTGCTAAGAAGATTGCAGGAACAAATGCAATTCCTTCTTTTACTTTGACTTTATTTTTATGTTTTCTTATTAATTCAATCTGTTTTTTTGTTACTCCTAGAGATTTTTTTGGATTATAGATTAATCTGTTGTTGATAATTATTTTTTCTGCGATCCAATCTCCTTCAACTAATTCTGAGACTTTCCTGATGTGATACATGGTTAAGTCTTCTATTGTTTTTACTGAAATAAATAAAAGTGTGAATAATATTGGAGTTATAAGTAAAGTTGTTATTAATGCATTGTAGGGGAAGTTTAGAAATATAATTGATAAGATTGTTATTATGGTTGCGGGTATGATGAATGGTTGAGTTAGTATTTTTGATTTTTTTATGTCTTCTTTTAATTTTTTTCTAAATCTCTTGTAGTTTTTTATTATTAGAATGGTTGTTAACGTTAAACTATATAGTGCTCCAATCAATAGTATGTTTATGTATAATGTTGCTAAGAAAGGAATGTTTAAGTTTGGGTGGAATATGTTTTTGAGAACTAAAGGGTAGCTTGGTAACGCAGCACCTAACCCAAACAATAATTTTGTATCGCCGCCACCCCATTGTTTTGAGTAATACATTAAAGTTCCAAGTATTGCAAAAACGCCTAACCCTATTAAACTTTGTAAGATTGGTTTAAATGTGTGATAGTGAATTGATTTAAATGAGTAAATGGTTAAAGCAATAATTATTAGACTGTAATTTATCCAATTTGGAACTTCTTTTGTTTTTATGTCTGAAATTGTTGCTATTGATAACCAGATTATTGTTATTATTAAGATTATGTAATCAAACATAGTTGTTTATTGATGAATATCTTTATAAATCTTTTTTGTTAAATTTTTGTTATGTTTAATGATAAAGAAATCTTGAAAATTTTTGATGAAGCTTTTAAAGAGTTTAATAAGAAACATAAAATTACCTGTTCTGTTGAAATTGTTGATTATGATAAGTTTTGGGAAATTGCTAAAGAGAGTAAGTTAGTTGCGGAACAACTAAAAAATGGAATTCCTGTAATTGTTGGTGCTTTGGTAAGGCATAGAAAAGATGAAGATATTGTTTATTTGAGTGCAGATGTTTTGAATCAGATAACTGATGATAAGAAGTTTGTTAAAGCAATAATTATGCACGAATTTTATCATATTTTGCTAAAGGATAAACTAAAAGAAGACAGTGTGAAAGAAGATGAAAAATCTGAAGAAAGAGCAAAAGAGAAGATGAGAGAAGAGTTTCCTGATCTTGCCGAGTATTTGGATTAATAGAAAACCTTTTAAATTATTTTAGGGTTTTTAAAGCTATGATTAAAAAAGGGAATGGTTCTATTGGAGGTTTGGTATTTTTAATTGCAATTTTTATAATTCTCTATATGTTGGTTATGCCTCCTTGTGAGAAATGTGAGCTTTTGGATCTTGGCAATTGTGAGGATGTTTGTGGGGAAGGCGGAGTGAGTGGTGTTTTATTATATGATAATCCGGGTTTAGTTGAAAAAAGCAATGTTAGTGTTTATGATTTAGATCAGATTAATCTTTATATTAGAACAGATGATGAGATTGAACGTTTAGCTAGCTCTTTATTTGTAAGCCGGAGTTGGTTTGGAAATGTTGATCAAGATTTAAATTTTGTTTTAGAGGATCTGAATAATTTGGAAGGGGTTTATTTTACTTTTAATGTTGAGGCTGGGAAAGGCACTTTATTTATTGAATTAAATGATCATGTTATTTTTTCTGAAAAAATTGAGAATCCAAAAGGAAAAGTTGTTGAACTGCCTATCTCGTATTTGAAGAAGAAAAATCATATTAAACTTTATGTAGATTCTCCTGGTTTAGCGTTTTGGAGAAATAACAAATATAATTTAAGAGATTTAGATATAAAACAAGAATTTGAGAGGGTTCATCATGAGGAAGTTGTTAGTTTTTCTGTAAGTAAGGATGAATTAAATCATCTTCTAGAATCTAATTTAGAATTTTCAGGTTTTTGTAATGGCATGGATGGGATTAGCATGTTGAAGGTTTATTTGAATGATAATCTGATTTATACTGAATCTATTGATAGGTGTGTAAGTTTTGAAAGACAAGTAGATGTCGATAAAGAGGATTTGAAAATTGGTAATAATGAATTAAGTTTTGTTATTGATAGAGGTAATTTCTTGTTGAATCCTGTGAGAGTTATAAATAGGCTGGATGCAGAATTATATCCTTCTTATAGTTTTGATGTTGATGAGGATGTGTATGATTTTGCAGATCGTTATTATTTATCTCTTAAAACTGGGGATGGAGAAAAGGAAACTAAAATAATAATTAATAACTATAATATTGATTTTGATAGTTCAGATAACTATTTTGAGAAAGAAATAACAAACTTTGTGAGAGAAGGTAGTAATTATTTGGAAATTGTGCCTGTTAATGCATTTAATTTAAATGAGATAAAAATTTGGTATGAATAAATATGGCGGAT
>CAZQVG010000002.1:5215-12375 GCA_964596705.1 Candidatus Woesearchaeota archaeon
GAAAAAGAGGTGAATAATTCGGAAGAGGAAAATAATCAGGAAGACGTTCATAAAATGGCGGATGAAAAAGAGGTGAATAATTCGGAAGAGGAAAATAATCAGGAAGACGTTCATAAAAGAAATTTGATGCATGGAAAGAGATTTAAGGTAGATTTGCCTGTTATTTTTGGATATGTTGTTAAGGGAATTTTCGGTTTAATATTGATTGGGATTATTGTTTTAATTGGATTTATTATTTTCAATTTGGCTAGATCTGGTCAGTTAGGGGTTTATACAAAAGATGTGGTTGTTAATGTTGATAATAGCATAGATAGCCAAGGTCTTTTTGGATGGTTTAAAACTCAGTGGGAATGGATAAAAGATCCTGCTAAGATGAGGACTTATAGGTCTGTAGTGGAAGCTAATGAAGAAAATGAGAATCTGGGAGTAAAAATTGTAAGTTTCGAAGTTCCCAATGAGAAAGTTTTTGAAGGAGATCCAATTGTAGGAGTTGCTGTTGTGCAAGCAGCAAGCATTTCAGATAATACTTCTAGAGTTAAGTTTGATTGTGAGTTGGAAGATTATAATGGAGATTATACGGTTAAACCAGATTATTTTGAGTACCCTGGGAATGGAATTGTTAAGAGAGTAAATGTAATGTGTGATTTTGATAGTAGTAATCTATATTTGCCTAATAAAATAAATGCAAAGCAAATTAAATTTAAGAATATCTTTGAGTCTAAGACGTTGGCAAGTTATGATGTTTATATAATGAAGAAGGACAAATATGAGTTTATTAATTACGAATTAGGAAAAAATGTTTTTGATTATTATGGAATCAGTGATCCTTTATTAAGTGGTGATGGGGTGATGAGATCAGTAACTACTGCTGGCCCGGTTAATTTAGCGATTGGTACTGAGACTTCTCAACCATTTGTGTATTCTCCAGAAGATGGAATGGAATATTATATACAGGTAGACATAACTCCTCAATGGAGAGGAGATATTAAATATGTTAAAGATTTAAGATTGAAAGTTCCAGAAGAGATAGAGCTTGTTGAAGATCCAAGAACTTGTGATTTTGAATTTAGTGGCGAGTATGATGGAGGCTATAAGGTATATCATTTGACACCTTATGCAATGGAACATAAAGTTAATGTGGATTGTTCTCAAGAAAGATTGGATGAGGTTGGATTGAGTGAGGAAAGTTGTGTAAGGTATTTTAGGTCAGGTGGGATTCAAACTCAATGTTGGTTTAAAGTTCCGTCTTATCCAGAAGATTGGTCAGATATTGTTAGGACATCTTTTGTGGCAGAATTAGACTATGTTTTTGAAAGTACAACTAGTAGATTTGTTCAAATATATAAAAAAGAAGGAGCTAAAGATAATGTTTGTGAGTCTTATGGTGAATCAAGATGTAAGGAAGTTAAAGGGTGTGAGCCTAGATATAATGAAGGGAACTTTAGTGGGTGTGTAATGTGTAATGTTGATAGATGTGAAGATTATAGGAGTGAAGAGGATTGTAATAACGATTATTGTGGTGTTGGCGAGTGTGCATATGTAAATGGTGTTTGTGGAACTAAAGCTTTAGTTTAGAAAGGTTTTTAAACAATTTAATACACTTTTAAGTTTATGAGAGGTGGTAAATTTATTTTTTTAATCATTGTAGTAATTTTAATTATTTCTGGGTGTCAAGGAAATAGAGTTGAGTCTAATGTGGGGGGAGTAGATGGAAGGTTTGTGGAAAATATGCCCCCTTTAGATGGAATAAGGGATGGAAGTGATTTTTCAGTTGGGTTAATGTTCACTAATTCATTGCTTAATGGTGTAAATGTAAATTTGTGTATTTATGATACTCCTCCGGAGAGTATGGGAGGAATTCAAGGAAAAGAATGTAAGGAATTTTTTATTGATGCAGCAGTAAGAGATGATAATGGCAAAATAACTCCTTCCAGGAGTGAGGCTATTTATTTTCCAGATGATGGAAGTGGATATGTCTATCGCGGGGTAGATCTAGGTGTTGATAAAACTACTATTATTGCTGAATATAAATATATGGTTGATGCAAGATATAAGGTTGGAGAGGTTTGTATGAAAAAGAAACCCTATCTAGAAACAGATTATAGGTGTGAATCTAAAGAAACTTTTTCTGGATCGGATATTGAAGGCGATGTTGCTCCTGTTGTTGTAGAAAAAATAGAAAAAGATATTGTTCCTGAAGGAAATAATAATAGGATTATTTTAGACATCTATTTGAGAAAGGCTTCACTTGGGGATGTGGTTTTAGAAGATGAAGATAAAAATCTATTAAACTTGAACATAATGATGGGTGGAACAGATGGACTCTTTGTTTGTGATGGGAGAACTGATGGGAAGGTTGAGATGAAAGATTTGACTAAGAAAGTTAGATGTGAAGCAGTTGTTAATCTTGGCGGACAAGAATATTATACTGATTCAATTAATGTTGAACTAAATTATTTTTACAGGGTTGTATTATCAACTAATCAAATAAAATTAATTAGATCAAGGGAGGGATTATCATGAAAAAGAGTTTTGTTATTTTAGGTTTGTTAGTGTTTATGTTGGTAGTGGCTGGATGTAAAAAAGAGGTTGTTGAGGAGGGACCCTTTATTGGGGGAACAGATGGAGTGAAAATTTCATTTATGGAAGGTGCTCCCTTAAGTGAGTTTTCTGTTTCGGAGAGTGTTCCAGTCAAAGTTTTGGTAAACAATGAAGGGGAGTATGATGTTCCCGAGAATAGTGTTGAAGTTAAGTTATATGGTTTAGCTATGTCTGAGTATGGTTTGTCTTCAGATTATAAAGTTGTACAACCTTCTTTATTAGGGAAGAAGAAAGATGAAAGAGAAGATGGTGCTGAAATTACATTGGATATGGGAACTTTAAAATATCAAGGAGATGTTTCTGGTTCATTAGATGCTAATCTATTAGCAAAGGTTTGTTATCCTTATAGAACAGAATCAAGAATAAAAGCTTGTGCTACTTCTAGGCAAATTTCTGAAGGGGGAGGAGAAGCAGTATGTAGTCTTGCTGGAGAGAAAATAAGTTCTAGTAAAGTTTCTAGTTCGCCTGTGCAAGTGACAAGTTTTACAGAAACCTTAAGTGGCTCTGATAGGGTTGGATTTAGAGTTATTATTGAAAATAAAGGTATGGGCAATGTTTATATGGATGACTCTGAATGTGCAGGTTTAGATGATCCTGCAGTGAAGTTTGATAAGAAGGATAAGGTACATTTTAGGTTTGAACAAGAAGATGTTGAGTGTGCTACATTGGATGGACAGAAGACAAATGAAGGATATATTAGATTAGATAATGGAGTAAAAACTTTGATGTGCACAATGCCTGTTGAAAATACAGGATCTAGTTATGAGAGGGAGTTAACTTTGTATTTAGACTTCAAATACACTGATTCTGTGTCTAAGAACATAAAAATCTTAGAAGCATAAATTTATTAACTCCTTTCTTTTTTATATTTTTATGATTATTGCAGACTTACATATTCATGGAAGATATTCTAGGGCAACTAGTAAAAATTTAGATGTTCCAAATCTTGAAAAATGGGGGAAGATTAAAGGTTTGGATGTGTTGGGTACCGGAGATTTTACACATCCTTTGTGGTTGAAACATTTGAAGGAACATTTAGTGGAAGATGACTCTGGGATACTGAAAACAAAAAAAGGAATGAACTTTATTTTGCAAACAGAAGTTAGTCTGATGTATACGCAAGGATTGAAAGGGAGAAGAGTGCATCATGTTTTATTGGCCCCAAACTTTGAGATTGTAGACCAGATTAATGAGAAATTGGGTAGTAAGGGGAGGTTAGATTATGATGGGAGACCTATTTTTGGATTTAGTTCTATTGAGTTAGTTGATATGATGAAAGAAATTTCAGAAGATATAGAGATTATCCCTGCTCATGTTTGGACGCCCTGGTTTGGATTATTAGGAAGCAAATCTGGGTTTGACAGTGTTGAGGAAGCCTTTAAGGAGAGAGCTAAATATATTCATGCATTGGAAACTGGATTGAGTAGTGATCCTGAAATGAATTGGAGATTATCAAGTCTAGATAAATTTAATTTAGTTAGTTTTTCTGATTCACATAGTTTTTGGCCTTGGAGAATTGGTAGAGAGGCAACTTTGTTTGAAGGAGAATTAACTTATAAAAATATTTTAAATGCAATTCGAACAGGAGATAATTTAAGGGGAACCATTGAAGTGGATCCTAGTTATGGTAAATATCATTTTGATGGTCATAGGGTTTGTAATGTTTGTTTTAACCCAAGTGAAAGTATAAAGAATAATGGAATTTGTCCTAAGTGTGGACGCCCCCTTACTATTGGTGTGTTAAATAGAATAGAAAAATTAGCAGATAGGCCGGAAGGATATAAACCTGAAAATGCAAAAGAGTTTAAGAGGTTAATCCCTTTGGCTGAATTGATTAGTAATTATCTTGGGGTTAAACAAGTGTTTAGCAAGACGGTGTTTAGCAAATATTTAGAAATTACAAATAAATTTGGTTCTGAGTTTAATGTTTTATTGAATGTGGATAAGAATAAATTATTGGAAGCTCTTGATGAAAAGTTGGTGGATGTTATTCTAAGAAATAGGGCTGGAGAAATAAATGTTAAACCTGGGTTTGATGGTGTTTATGGAGTGCCTATTTTAGATAAAAATCCTCAAAAAAGTTTAGTCGAGTTTTAATTTTTTTCTTGCCATTAGTCTATACTTGCTCATCTTGTCAGTTTCTGAATATTTTGCAGGTTTTGGATTAATTGTTTTTGAATGGCATCTAGGGCATATTTTTTCTAGAGTATACTCGTTGCATTTTTCACACTTGAGGATTTGTATTTTCATTGTCTGATGAATTCAGCTTGGCCACCTTTTTTTGTTATTCCTGTAATTATTTCTTCTTGTATGTTTTTTAGAATTCCTTCTGCAGTTTTATAATCTGATGCTTTTACAGTTATTCTATATTTTGGTGCGCTGATGTATGTTATTTTAATGTCTCCCTTTTGAGCCTTTGTTAAAATTTCTTTTATTATCTCTATTCCATTTGGGGCTTCTGAAGTTATTTTGAATATTCCAGAGATTTCAACTTCGGGAGGTTTTATTTTGTCTTTTATTATTTTAGTAAATGTTTCTTTGGTTTCTTTGTCTAATTTTAGGTCTTCTATTAATTCATCATCTAAAACAAATCTTTGGAAACCTTCATATAAAGAACCATATTTTTCGATTATTTGAAAGCCCAATTCTTCGTACATAGATTTTAAGTCTTTGTTTAATTGTTTGCCGATGTATTCGAGAAGTTTTTCTGCTTTTTGTTCTTGTTTGTATTCTGAGTTTTTGTTTATTCTCTGCATAGTGTTTACTCTTCTTATTGAAAGATCAATCTGATGTTTTTCTTTGTTGACCTTTAGAACCTTACAAACAATTCTTTTGCCTTCTTTTACATAATCTCTTATATTCCTTATTCTACCTGGAGAAATTTCTGAAATATGGATCATTCCATCTAAGTTCTTATATTCGTCTAATTTTGCAAAAACTGAGTGGTATAAAATCTTTGTAACTGTACAGATTACTATTTCTCCTTGTTCAGGAAGTCCTGATTTTTTATAAAACATTTTAAATTATTTCGAGAACTGTAGCTTTTAATTTAACTTTTCCGCCTGTAGGGGTAGCTAGTTCTTCATCACAGACTAGGCATTTTACTTTTGTAGATGCCTTTTCGAATATTATCTGCTCATTTTTACATTTTGAGCACCGTACTTTGATGAATTTGCTTTTCGGATTCATTTTATTGCAACTCCACTTTCTTTAGTCTACCAATAGATTGAATTGAAGATTGTTGACATTCTTTGCATGTTAATTTTAATGCAATTTTTTTAGAGGATTTTGATCCGGTTCTTTTAAATTTACTAATTGCAGGTTTTGATCCCCACTTACCCAAGTTACCAAATCCTCTACCTAATCCCCTCTGTCTAGATCTGGCAATTGAACCTTTTTTTAGAGATCCCCTTTTACCAGAGGTTTTGTTTTCTGTTACTTTGTGTTCTGTGTGTTTCTTACACTTCTTACAATAAGCCTTTTTTGTTTTTGGGATTTTCATATTTCTTCAGCCTTTTTTTGTTTTATTAGCAAATCTGCAATCTCATTTGGGATTTCTATTGTATCTTTAGTATTGTATGGTCCGTAGGTTTCAAGGTCTGTACCTACGAATTTTGGAACATCGGTCAATAATTTTACTTTTTTGGTTGTTTTGTTTGGTTTTTCAGGTATTTTTAAGTCTTTTGGTTTGGATATTTTTATGGTTGGGCTATCTCCATTGCTTAATTTGTAAAGCATATTTTCCCTAAAATGGTCCAAGTTCTCGATTATTTTATTATAAAACTCTTGTTCTTCTGGAAGCATAACGTTTTTTTCTTCTGTCTCTATGCTTGTTCTAGAAGCAATTAATGCAAGTTGTATGATTTTTGATTCCCTTCTTTCATAGAGCTCTTTTATTATTTTTTGAATGGATTCTATTTGTTTTCTGGTTTTTTGGACTTCAGTGGTCGTAAATATGGATTTTTTTTGTTCTTGAGATTGCAGTATCTCTTTTTTCTTTTTAAGATAGTTTGTTAGGTCAGTTAGGAAAGTTTGTGGCAGTTCTTGTAAATCTTGTCTATTTTTTTCTCTTCTTAGAATATCGTAAAGGGTTTCATATGTAATTATAACGTCTTCTGCCATCTTGATGTTTTAGAGGTGCAATTTGTTTTAAAGGTTTTCTATGTTTCTTTCGATATGTTTATAAAGTTTAGTTGTAGTTTTTTAATTTATGAAATGTCATATTTATCTTTTTAGGCATGGAATGACAAAAGATAATGCAGAAGGTAAATTTTCTGGGTGGAGACAAACTTCACTGACTAAGAGAGGAATTGAGGATGCTAAAATTGTTGCTTTGAGGTTGAAAGATAAAAAAATTGATGTGGCATATCAGAGTAGTTTAAAACGATCTAAAGATACTCTGAAAGAAGTTTTGAAATTTCATCCTGAATGTAAGGTTGTTATTACTGATGATCGAATTATTGAAAGAAGTTATGGAGATTTACAAGGGAAAACTCATTATTCCTACATAAGAAAACATTCTCCTGAAGAGTATGATAAGTTTCATAGGGGATATAATG
>CAZQVG010000002.1:12475-23395 GCA_964596705.1 Candidatus Woesearchaeota archaeon
TACATAAGAAAACATTCTCCTGAAGAGTATGATAAGTTTCATAGGGGATATAATGCTAGGCCTCCAGGAGGGGAGTCAATAAAAGATGTTGAGAAAAGAGTTAACAGTTTTATTAAGGATCTGTTGAAGTTTATAAAGAAGAATAAGGTTAATGTTGCGATTTCTGCACATGGAAATTCTATGAGGCCATTTAGGAAATATTTTGAGAAGTTGAGTGTTAAAGAGATGTTAAAGATTGAAAACCCCTATGACAATTATTTTGAGTATGCGATAGACTGCTAAAATGGTTTATTTTAACAATATTCATAAGTCTTTGAAGGTATTGTTTTCTAATTGGAAGATTTTAATTCCTTCTTTGGCTGCACTGTTTATGGGCCTCTTTTTTTCTTTGGTTTTTATTTACATGAATGATTTGTTTGGAGTTATATTAAAAGATCCTTCAAGTCTTTTTGTGTCTGGCGGGTTAAGTATGATTGCAAAAAAAGTTTCTGCTGTATTAATTACAAAATCTCAAATAATTAAGTTGTTGTTAAGCTTAGTTGGATTTATAATGGCTAATTTTATGGCAGGTTCTTCTTTTATCGCAATGAAATATGTTATGATAGAATCTGCTATAAATGGAAAAAAGATTGGAGTTAAGAAGAGTTTTTATGAAGGGACTAGAAAATATTATTGGAAAGTTATTGAGATGAGGGTTATGGTATTTGTCTTGATTGTTATATTGTCCCTGATTTTGAGTTTGCCATTTTTCATTTTTTCTAAGTATTTTGGGGGGTATTCTATGCTTGTTGCTTTGGGTGTTATAAGCGTGTTATTGTTGATAAGGTTGATATTGTTGTTTAGATATCCTATTCTATTTAAAGAAAAATTACATGCAATTCCAGCACTTAGCAGAGCTATAGAATTATTTAATAAAAAACGAGGTTACGTTTTTAATAGTTGGTTTATTTCAGTGTTTGTTATTTTCTTGTTTAGTGTGTTTTTTGAATTTATTAGGGTATTTATGAGTGATCCTTATTATGGTGTCAAAGTTGGTGCAGTTTTTCTTTTGGTGTTTTATTTAATTAAAGAATTAATTATGGCAGTTGTAGGAATGTTTGTTGATGTGTTCGTATATGTTTCTTATCTTAAAGTTCGTAAGTGAATAAATCTTTTGCAGCTATTGTTTGTTTGAATATTTTTTTTGCTTCTTTTTCTATATCTTTTTCACCTTTATTTCTTTGACTGAAGTGAGTTATTATTAGTTTTTTTGAATTTGATTTTTTTGCTAGGTAAGCAGCATCTTCAGAAGTCATATGTTTGGTTTCTTTTGCTCTATCTTTAAGCTCTCGAGAGAATGTTGATTCTGAAATCAATAAATCTGAGTTTTTAGCAAATTTTATTGTTTCTTTTGTTAGTTTGGTATCTAAGATAATTGTTATTTTTTTGCCTTTTTGTAAAATTGTTCCTTTTTCAGGCGTTATTTTTTTGCCTTTATATGTAATTGTTTTTCCTTGCTGTAATTTTCCTAGGATTGGATCTTTTATTAAGCCTAATTTTTTTGTATATCCTAGATTTATTCTTCTTTTGTCTTTTTCTATAAATGAATACCCATAGCAAGTTGTTGTATGGTCAAGTTTTTGAGTGTATATTGTGAAGTCTTTTTCATCGATTAGTTTACCAGATCTTGAAATCTCTTTTATCTCTAAGTTGATTCGGTTGATTGGATTTATGAATAGGTTATATATGTTTTCGATTGATTTTTTAATTCCTTTTGGACCGTAAATTTTTAGAGTTTTAGTATAGTCTTGTTTTGATAGTGTTTCTAATAAACCTGGTAATCCTAAGACATGGTCTCCGTGCCAATGAGTGATTAGGATTCTAGTTAATTTTGATGGGCTGAAATTTATTTTCCTCATTTGTCTTTGAGTTCCTTCTCCACAGTCTATTAAAATGTTTTCAGATTTGTAATTAATTAGAATTGAAGTCGTATTCCTTTCTTTTGTTGGAAGCATTGAGGAGGTTCCAAGAAATGTTATTTTCATAATGCTTTTTAAACAAAAGGTTTTTAAATAGTTTTTGATTAAGATGTTTTATGAATAAAGATAAGATTCTTTCTGTATTCTCGAATGATGTTATCATATCTGCTGGAGGAGATTTGGCTAGACAATTGTATGATAAAAGTAGATTTGGGGAAATAAAAGGAAAGAAGTTTTACTATTCTTTTTCTGAGGCTTTATTCTTATTAGAAGAAGAAAAAATGATTATTGTGGATGGTAGAAATAAAGAGCTTAGTTTTGAGCAATTTGTTAAAAAAGCAAGGAAATATGAGCCTAAATTTTGGACTAAATACTGTGTTTATAGGGAAATGAGAAAGCGAGGTTATATTGTTAAAACTGCTTTGAAATTTGGAGCAGACTTTAGAGTTTATGATAGGGGAGTTAAACCTGGGGAAGATCATGCAAAATGGATATTGTATCCTGTTCACGAAAGAGAGGTATTTACTTGGTACGATTTTTCTGCTAAAAATAGGGTAGCACATTCTACAAGGAAGAAATTATTATTGGGCGTTGTGGATGATGAGGGGGATGTTACCTTTTATGAAGTGAAGTGGACAAGGCCATAAGTTTTTTATAGTAATTCAGGTCTTCTTTATTTGTTATGGTAGGAAATAGCGATGCGGCATTGGAGTATGTAAAAAAGTATGGGCCAGTTCAACCTTCTCAGGTTGCAACTAGCATAAATACTAACATATTATTTGCTAGTGCGATTTTATCTGAACTGGTTGCGAAGAAGAAAGTAAAAATTACTTATCTTAAGAGGGGAGGTTCTCCATTTTATTATGTTGAAGGCCAAGAAGAAAAATTGATGGATCTGGCTGAGCATCTTTCTGGAAAATTAAAAGAATCTTATAATTTAATTAGTGAAAAGCAAGTTATTAGAGATTCTGAAGCTTTGCCTTGGCAAAGGGTCGCTTTAAGAGATTTAAAAGATTTTGCTGTAGGTGTGACTGTGAATTATGGGGGCAAACAAGAATTGTTTTGGAAATGGTATTTAACCTCAAATGAGGAAGCGAAAAGGTTGATCAAAGAAGCAATTACTGTAAAAAAAGAAGATGGCGAATTAAGTAAAAATGAATCTTTAGAAGAAAGTACTGAGAAGCAGATTGAGCGTCAAGAAGATATTGTTAAACAAGATGAAGTAGATAAGGTTGAAAGTGAGAAACCAAAAGTAGTTCAGGAAAAGCTTATTGAAAAAACTGAGAAGAATAATGTACAAGAAGATTTCTTTGAAACTATAATGAATTTCTTTAAACAAAATGATATTTATGTTATTTCTCAGAGTATAGTTAGGAAGGGTAGAGAGTTTAATTTTGTGGTTGATGTGCCTTCTAGTCTTGGAAAACTTAGATATTTTGTTAAATTTAAGAATAAGAAAAAAATTGGAGATTCTGATTTTCTTGCAGCAATTGAGGAGGCAAATAAACAGAAGTTGCCGGTTTTATTTTTAGGAAATGGGGAATTAAATAAAAAAGCTCAAAAATATTTAGATGAGAATGTTTCTGGACAGTTAGTTTTTAAGGGTATTTGATTTTTATGTTTGCTAAGAAAATAAGAAATAATATTATTAAGTATGCTTTAGTTTTTTCTCCTAGCCGGGGAGATTGATATATTATTTTTGTAGTTCTGTTTTCACAAGATGTGTTAAATGTTTCTAAGAATAATGGGAACAATAGGTTCATTGATTGCTCTATCTCTTTTTGAGGAATTTTCGGATCTTTGGTTTCTAACCAAGCATACCAGTCCTTTGGATTCTCTTCTGATGCTTGTTCAAGGGTTTGTTTTGTATCATATTCTTTTTTAATACATTTTGTATTTGAAGGGTTTGCTTGGTGCTCGAATCTTGAATGAAGTTTTGGGTCTTCTCCGGAGATATAGTGAGGAGCAACAAAGGAATCTGAGATATAATGGGTTGCTACACCAAAAGCATAGCTTGCATTTTTATAATCGTTTAGTTTTATGTAATTCTTTGTTTTGTTTAGCCAGTATAATGTTTTGTTGTAAGAGTCTGGGTAATGATGGGTTCTTTGATCATGAAAATCTTTATCTGGTGCTATCGAGCCAATTTCTAATTGTCCCAAATCTAATTTTGTTTGTAAGGACAGTGGGCTGAAATAATACATTTGATCTACAATTAGTTTGTGATTTGTCCAATCCCATGCATTGGTTTGGGGAAGAATGATGAGAAGAATCATTAATATTTGTTTTAAATTCATCTATTTAGAAAGGTTTTTAAACTTTAAATTGCTTTCTTTTTAGTATGAAAAAAGAGGTTTCTGATAAGTATGTTGTATTATTGTTAGTTTTGGCAATAATTTTTTCTATAGGTGGAGCATTCTTAATTTATGATCATATGGAAGATTATAAATTAAATTCTGGTTCTTTAGAAAATCCTCGTAGCGTCGGTGTTGTAAGTTTAGTTGTGGCTGATGAGGATACTTCTGGAGGTAAGATTAATGAAACTGTCCAATAATGTGTTGTCGATTCTACTGGGATTTGCTATTTTGTTTTCAATAGCAGGTACTTGGATGAGCATTTCATATATTGATTCTTTAAATCTTTTAACTGGTAAAGCGACAGATACGGCTAGTGGGACAACACAACTTACTGTTGCTTCTGCTACAAGTTGCAGTGCGGTCGACAATGCAATTAATTTTGGTACGATGGCTAGATCTACTTCTAATACCAGTGAAATTGCAAATGATTTTATAACTATACAAAATGACGGAAATCTTGATGCAAATGTTACTGTATATGCTACTGAAGAACTATGGGATAGTGCAGGATATCAGACTCCAAGTGATTATTGGATGATTCATTGTAATGCAAGTGAGAGCGGTACTTGTAATACGACTTATTTGCAGGTACCAAATACAGATGGGAATATGCTGGTTACAAATCTTGACTCTTTAGATACTATTGATTTATTGACGGTTGGTGTGAATGTAACTGTTCCTGCAGATGAGCCTGCTGGTGCAAAGTCAGGTACCCTGTTATTTACGTGCACTACGTCTGGGTAAACTTTAAAAAGGATTATCTTTAATATTACTTTTAAATTGAGAAAATTAATCTTGTTTGGGTTATTTGTTTTAGTATTGATGGGCTCTGTTTTTGGAGTAGGGATTAGCCCAGGGAAGATAGTGGTATATTATGAACCCGGGGGTGTAGAGCAAGTTGATTTTTATGTAGCTAATTTTGGGAATGAACCAATTCGGGCAAAGGTTTATTTTAAGGGAGAGTTTAATAATTCTATTGATTTTGAACCTCAAGTTGTTGATTTAGATCCTTTGGAAAGAGAGTATTTTAGTTTTAATTTTTCTATGCCTTATGGAGTGGATGAGCCAGGAGATCATGTTACTATGTTGGTTGCGGAAGAAATGCCTTACCGTTCGATAAAAGAAGGAACTTTTATTGGAGCTTTGGCAGCAGTAAATATCCCTGTTATTCTAAGGGTTCCTAAAAATGGCCCGTATTTGACTGCTAAACTTTATGCAACCTCTACTTCTGTGGGGCAGCCTGTTGAGTTTAGATATAGGTTGGATAATCTTGGAAATGTTGCATTGGATAATTTGAATATATCTATTGACATTATTGATCCAAACGGGACAAAAATCTGGGAAATTAATTATGAAGATTCTTTAGGACTGAATGAAATAAAGGAAGATAGAAGATATTGGGATAGTAGTGGAAGTCCTGCCGGGAGTTATGTGGCCATTCTTCGAATTAAATATAATGGGAAAACGTTTGAGACAAATACTTCTTTTATGTTGGGAGATATGTTTATAGATATTTTGAATATTCAGGATGAAATATTTTCTGAAACTATAAATGAGTTTAATGTAAAGTTAAAGTCTGGATGGAATGAGGAGATAAAAGACGTATTTATCAAACTTTCAATAGACGTGGGAGAGGAGGAACTTATATTTAAGAGTGAAAATTTTGATATTGGTGCATGGAAAGAAAAAAATGTAAAGATGTATGTTGACGCTAGAACTATTTTAAAGGGAGATTATAGTGCAAATTTAATGGTTTCATATAATGGTTTGTCTAATAGCAAGGATTTTGTTATTCATGTAATAAAAAAAGAGAATGACTATTTACCCCTCATTTTAATTAGTGGAGCATCAATAATCTTTATTCTGATTTTGATCTATTTGATAAAAGTTAAAGTAAAAATGGCGAGGAGTGCCAAGAAATCATGAATAGAGATACATTAATCACAGTTTTTGTATTCTTTGCTGTAGTTTGTTCTCTTAGTATTCCAATCTTTATGTACTTTAAACTTGGTTCTAATGTAGGCGAAGATGTTACGTTGCGTGCAGTGGGGCAAGTAAATCTAGTTGTTGTTGGGGTTTGTGGAGATGGTATTTGCGATAGTGATGAAAGCTGTTCTAGTTGCCCAGGGGATTGTGGAGCTTGTGTATCCCCGACTACGACTTCTTCTGGAGGAGGCGGAGGAGGAAGTAGTTCAGTTAATATTGAAAAAATACAGTTTAGTTTTAGTCCAGATTATATTCAGGAGAGGTTGTTTCCTGGGGATTCATTGAATAAGGTTGTTAATGTATCCAATGATGGATCTCAAAAAATCGATGTTAATCTGAAAGTCGTTAATTTAGATGATCTGGTATTTATTGATAAAAATAGTTTGTCTCTTTTAGTTGGAGAGACTAAAAATTTTAAGACTCTGATCTCTGTTCCAAGTGACAAAGAATCTGGAGTTTATTTAGGAGAAATTGTAGGTAGTGCAGAGGATATTGAGAAGAGTTTGCCTGTTGTGTTGAGGATATCTGAGTATGGTTTGCCTTTTAGATTAGATGTGAACCTTTTGGGGAATGGTATGTTTCAACCAGGGGATGAATTAAAATATGGGGTTGTGGTTTGGAATAATGTTAGTTCTGGAATTTTATTGGATTTAAATAGGCAGATGAAAACTAGGGAAGAGGATGTTATTGTTGAGGAGACAGATAAAATCTCTGTTGGTTTGGGAGAGAATTATTTTGAATACAGTTTTGATTTGCCTTATGACTTGAGGGAGGGATATTATCTGATTTATGTCAGTTTTAATTATGATGGAAGAGATTATGTTGATGCGAATTTGTTTAAAGTTGTTCAATTGGAAGAGAAGACTTCTTTTGTATTGGGTCAATACCTAATTTATTTAGAGATTATAGTTATGTTGATTATACTTTTCTTTGTGTTTAGGGTTATCAAGAAAAAGATATCTAAACATTCTAAAGTTAAGGTGAAGGTTGTTGAAGAAGAGAGTTTGAGTAGAGAAGAGATAAAGAACTATATGTTAAGATTGGAAAAACTTAAGGAGAAGACTCAGAAAGATTATAATTATCCTTTAGTTGAAGAGTACTCTAAAATTATGAAAGCCTTTTTTGTGAGATATTATCATCTAAGGAATAGTTTAACTTTTGAAGAAATAACTGAAATTCTTGGAGAGACTAAGATAAAAGATAAATCTAGGGTTGTTGGATTAATTAAGAAGATCTCTCACATACCTTACTCTTATTCTTTGGTATCAAAGAGTAAATTTATTGTTATGTTAAATGAGGCAATTTCTTTATTAAGAAGATATTATAAGGGTTATCGTCCTACTAAAAAAAAGAAGAACAAAAAGTTAATTTCCCGATAAATATTTAAATAGTGAAATTGATTTTTAATTGATTGGTTTAGTTATTATGGTATCGAAAAAGAGGGCAATTAGGCGGAAGAATGTTAGTAAGGTTAGAAATAATTCTAAAATTGACGGTTATAAGAAAGAGAATTTAGTTAAGTTAGATAAGGAAATTGAGAAAGTTAATAAAAAAGTTGATAAAATTATCAATGAATTTAAAAAAGTTGTAGTTGGACAAGATAAGGTCATTAAAGACATATTGGTATGTTTATTGTGCGATGGAAATATCTTATTAGAGGGTGTGCCGGCGGGGGTAGCTAAAACATTAATAATGAGGTCTTTGGCAAGTGCGTTGGGGTGTACTTCAAAAAGGATACAGTTTACTGCAGATTTATTGCCTACAGATATAACAGGGTTTGAGGCATATAGTAGGGAGAAGGGATTTTTTACTGTAAAGGGTCCGATTTTTGCTAATTTTATTTTGGCAGATGAAATTAATAGAGCTCCTCCTAAAGTACAATCTGCTTTGATAGAGGTAATGCAGGAGAAACAAGTAACTATTGGGAAAAAACATTTATTTTAGAACGACCTTTTATGGTATTTGCTACAGAAAACCCTCTTGAGAATAAAGGGGTTTATACCTTGCCTGAAGCACAGCTTGACAGATTCTTATTTAAAATTTTGATTGGTTATCCTTCTTTAGAGGAAGAAGAGCAGATTATGGATACAAATGTTAGCTATCATAAATTTGAAGAATATAATATTAAGCCTATTGTTTCTACAAAAGATATTGTAAAAATGCAAGAACTTGTCAAACATATCTATGTTCATCCAAAAATAAAAAGATATATCGCGGAGATTGTTAGGGCTACAAGAAGTGGCAAGGATAACCCCTCTAAACTAGTTAATAAATATGTTAAATGGGGTGCAAGTCCAAGGGCTTCTATAAATATTTATTTGGCGGCAAAGGCAAATGCTTTGATCTCAAATCGATCTTTTGTGATACCCCAGGATGTTAAGGATGTAGTTTATAATGTTTTAAGGCATAGAATTTTGTTAAATTATCAAGGTCAAATTTCAGATAGAAAAACTGAGGACATAATAAAGGACATTCTTGAAAAGATAGAGGTGCCTTAAATATGAAAAAAGGATTTCCTATCCATATTACTAGTTTGGGTACTCCTATTGAATTATTTAGTAGGCATTTTGAGTCAACACCTCATTCTGTAGAAGGAGATGAACATATAAGTCCGTTCGGAGGCGGTGGATTTGAGTTTAAAGGGTATAGGGAGTATACTTTTCAAGATTCTGCGAAAGATATAGATTGGAAAGCTAGTTTGCGTGCAGATAATTTGTTGGTTAGAGAGTATTACCAACAAAAAGGGTTGAATGTGATGATTGTTTATGATGTTAGTGATAGTATGTTATTTGGTTCACAGGCGAAAATAAAGGCTCATTATGGTGCAGAATTTATTTTAGCATTGGCTGGGTCTATCTTAACTGCAAATCATAATGTGGGTTTAATATGCTTTGCAGAGAAGATTAAATATGTTGTTTCTCCAGCAAGCGGAGAAAAACAAATTGGGATATTTTTTGATATACTGAGAGATTATTCTACTTATGGTGGAAATTTTGATATGGTGGAAGTTTTGGATTACTTGAATGCAAGTAGTGAGCCAGGTACAATTATAATCTTTGTGTCTGATTTTTTAGGAAATAAAAATTTTTTAGAAAGGGTAGATAATAAACTTAAGTATTTATCTAGGAGATTTGATGTTATCTCTGTTATTTTGAGGGATCCAAGGGATGAGTTTATGCCAAACGAGGATCTTTATGTGGTTGTTTCTGACCCATCTGGAAAAAGAGAAGTTTTTTTCAATGCTAAAAGTATAAAAAAAGAATATGAAAAATATGCTAAAGAACAGAAGATATGGTTAAAGAAGTTTTTGAGGGGGATAGGGGCTGAGCTTTTAGAACTCTATACTGACAAAAATTTTATTAAACCTACTATTGAATTTTTTGTTAGGAGGGGATCAGAATTCAAGTAGTATTTAGTAATCCAAGGCATTTATGGTTTTTATTGGGAGTTTTTGTCCTTATTATTACTCATTATATTAGTTTTGGATGGTATAGGAAAAAGGCTATAAAGTTTGCAAATTTTGAAGCCATATCAAAAGCTACAAGAAGGAAACTTGTTCCGAAGAGCAATATTTATTTGATCTTTAAGGTTTTTGTTTTAGTGTTGCTTGTTTTTTCTCTTGCTGGGATGGGAATATGGTATAATGGTAAAACCTCAAATGATGATTATATGTTTTAGTGATAGATGCTTCAGGAAGCATGTTAGCAGATGATTATACTCCTAATCGATTAGAGGCTGCTAAAAAATCTGCTATTGAGTTTGTAGATTCTTTAAATAGGGGAACTAAAGTTGGAATAATTAGTTTTGCAGGGACCTCTTTTTTGTTGCAATCCCTTACTGAAGATGTGTTTCAAGTGAAGGAGGCTATAAATAAAATTTCTTCTATAAAGGCGGGAGGTACTGCTATTGGGGATTCTTTGGTTTTGGCAGTTAATACTTTTAAAATTTCTGAGAATCTAAATAAGGGCAAATCTATTGTTTTGTTAACTGATGGGCGAAATAATGTAGGTAAACCGTTCAGAAAGGTTTTTATATTAAGTTCTAGTTAATTCTATTGTAGGTAAACTACAAAAGAGGGGATATTTTTTGGTTTATAAAAAATATATTTATAGAAACGGAAAAAAGTTTGGGCCGTATTATTTTAAAAGTGTAAGAAATAGTGATGGGTCTGTTAAATCAATATATTTGGGTAGGAAGCATCCCAGTTATAATTTGTTTGTTGCTCTTGGCATTCTGTTGAGCATTCTTTTGGTAGTTGGAGGTTATATTTCTTATAATGCATTTGTGGTTTCTGATGCTAGTTTGGTTGATAAATCTTTGGATGTTGAAAAAATAGCAGGGGATGAAGGTTTTGATTCTCCTGATGCTATGATAGGAGAATCCGAAGAACCTGTTGATGGCTTGGAGGAGTCTGATTTGGGTGATGAAGATGATGCTCTTGAAGAAATGAATGATAGTTTTGGGGATGAGGTTAATGATTCGAGTTCTGATGTGGCAAGTGGTGATGATTCTGTTGAATTTAACGATAGCTTAGATGAAACTTATGATAATGTTTCTGAAGAGATTGATGTTTTGGAAAATGGAACTGTAACGATTAATGACACTATGTTGTTAAACGA
>CAZQVG010000002.1:23495-48341 GCA_964596705.1 Candidatus Woesearchaeota archaeon
TTGATGTTTTGGAAAATGGAACTGTAACGATTAATGACACTATGTTGTTAAACGATACTGTTGAAACCAACACTTCTTCTAATGAAAGTTTAGATTATGAGGGCGGTGGCGAATTGGATGGTGGCCAAAATGATGGAGAAGATTTAGATTATTGTTTGGGAGGGAATTACTCTCTTAATGAAACCTTGAATTCTTCTGAAAGTAATTTCATTCAAGCTAATTTTACAGAAATTAGATTGAACGAAAGTGAAAATTTAACTGAAGTAAATATTTCTTATCCAATTGTTCCTGGAGAATATGGTGTTAATGTGATTGAATTAACTTCTCCAATAAAAATAAATGCGCCTGTAAATAAAACAAAAATATTTATTTTTAATAAAACTGTCAGTGGGTTTAATATAAGTTTGCCTGATGAGGCAAGGAATATTAGTATAGTTGGGTTTTTAGATAATAAAGAGTTGAAGATTGGGTTAGATGGAAGAAAAAGGGTAGATAGTCCAAACTTAATAACTGGGGGTGTTGTGCTTAATGTTGAAGGTTTTGGAGTTAAATTGTTGGAGTTTCTGAAAGATTTGTTTAGATTTACAGGATTTGTTGTAAAAGAACCAAGTAAAGATATCATAATTTATGAACCTGTGGATAAATTAGAGGTTCAGTATTATTTGCCTGGCCCTACAGCTGTTGAAGAACAAATTGACGAATATACTAAAAGAATCACTATTGAAAATGAAATGAATTATTCAAACATTGGCGTATATTCTTATTTAGATGACTTTGGGGGGGTTGTTGTTAGGGATTCTAATGGGGTTTTGGTTGAGGTTAATCGATCGGATTTTGATGAGGATGGAAAAGTTGATTATGTTGAGTGGGTCTCTAAGAATGGAAATGAATCTTATGATATAAACATTGTAATTTTGAATTTCCAAAGTTTTCCTGTGGTGGGTAGGAATTGGACAGTTATGTTTAATACTACTGGGATGGCTGATTTAAAAATTACCCCAATAAATGGTACTACATGGGGTACATCTCCCACTGAAAATGATTTGATGTTTTTGGATGTTCAGTGTGGAGATAATGTTATGGATTCACATTGGGAGAATGGTAGTGTGGTAGTGAATAATTATTCTTGTTATGTTACAGGATACGAGAATAGCAGGGTAAGAACTTCTGGAGGGCACTATTTGGAGTTTGATTTTGGGGGGCAAAAAGCTTATGCTAGGAATGCTGCTGCATGCGGAGATGTTTTATATTCTGATACTACCTTGACTGGTGACCTGATAAATTGTAGTGCAGATGGTTTGATAGTTGGGTGGAATGCCGGAGACCTTACTATAGATTGTGCAGGGTATATGATAGATGGGACTTATGTCTCGGGGGAATATGGAATCTTTCTACAGAATGGCCATAATGTAACTATAAAGAATTGTAATATCCAACAGTTTGATCGAGGAATGTTAAGTTGGGGGAACGCACATGATTATACAATTATAAATAATACTATCCATGATCATAATTACCAAGGCATTGAACTTTATGATTCAGATAGTGTTGGGCAGGAAAATCATACCATTGTTAATAATACTATTTACGGGGTGACACATGGTATCTATCTGTACAAGGCAGATAATAACACTATTGTTAATAATACCATACACACAATTACATATAACGGGGTATATGTTTATTATTCTAATAATAACTCTTTATATAGAAATAAGATTTATGGAAGTTCTGATTATGGGATCAGGTTATCTAATGCAGATTATAATATTATTGATTCAAATGAGGTTTATTCTAATGAGAATCATAATATCTACATCCAAACAAATTCGGATTGGAATACCGTTAAGAATAATATCTTGCATGATAGTACTATCGATAGTGGACTTTTTTTAGGTGGAACATCAACTCATAATTATATTTTGAATAATACTCTATACGGGAACTATGATGATGGGATTTCAGTCGGTAGGTGGTCTAGTTTTACGGGGCCATATAATATTATAGAGAATAATACAGTGTATGATAATAATTATGGTATATTTGTAGTGGCTGAAAATGCTACTATTGAAGGAAATGAAGTTTATGGGGATAATTCTAATGAGGTTTATGTGTATAAAGGATCCTATCTTGTTAATGTATCTAATAATATTGTACATCATGGCGTGGGAAATGGGATATACCTTTATGGTGCAAAAAACATTACAGTTAAGGGGAATAATGTTTATAATAATACTGGACAAGGGTTGACCTTTTATCAATCAAATTATTCAGTTGTTTATGGTAATGAGATAAAATATAATAGACTAGGTACTACGTATGGTGGGTCAGTAGAGTTGAGAGACTCTCATTACAACACTTTTGAAAACACTCGTTTTATTGGAGGGGGAGATTTTGGGGTCAGGATTTATGCAGATTTTAGTGATAATGTGTTCAGAAATGTTACTTTTGCGAATTCTACAGATAATTTAGTTTATTTAGGAGATTCTACTCCCGCAAATAATAATAGATTTGAAGATTGTGTTTTCGAAAGGTCTGCTTCGGGGGTTGGGCTTTATTTAGGAAATGCAACTAATACGACAATTATCAACTCAAGATTTAGTGGTCCAGGTGCGAATATTGAAACCTCTACTAACTATGGGAATAATACCTTAATAATTAATTCTACTTGGGACCAGATTAATCTTCTAGGAAGTCATTTTATTAGGAGGAAGTGGTTTTTGGATGTTCATGTAAACACTACTGATGGAGATTTACAAGATGCAAACGTTAGTGTGTTTGATAATACTGACACTTTGCAATTTTCTGAATTGACTAATGCAAGCGGGTGGATTATTAGAAAGAATTTAACTGAGTTTATTTATGATGGAGCTTATACTTATTATAATAACTATACAATTAATACTACTTCTCCTGTAAGTAGTTATTCTAATGATAGTAGGGAGATTAATTTATCAACCAATATTGTTGAACACATTACTTTGGGTTTTATAAATAATGCTCTGGTAATGGTTTCTGCCAGGATTGCTCCAAGTACAGCATACACTAGTGATGTTCTTCTTGGGTATTGTAGGGCAAAAGATCCGGAAGGAGATGGGTTGGCCTATTATTATAGGTGGTACAAAGATGGTATATTAAACCAGAGCGGGTATGGCCGGCAAAGTTGTCCTAGTGACCAAATAGATAATGGGGATGGAACTTGTAGTGCCATATTAAGGCCCATTGCAAATGGAGATTTAAATGAGTTTACCGGTGAATATCCATCTGGTGCGACGCATTATACTTTGGTAGATGAAGTCACTCCAAATGATGACGTTGATTATGTGGTTTCGAGCGTAGGAACTCCTTCTGCAGAGATTGCGGTTAAAGAGAATGGGGTGATAAGCTATCATCCAATCAGTTTGAGTGTATCATATGGGACATTTCCTTATGCTATGGCTAGTAGACCATCTGATGGCAATGCATGGACAAGGGCAGATATAGAGGATCTGCAAGTTGGAGAGAGAGTGGATTATGGAAGTGGTATTGAAACTGAACTATATGATTTTTCTGCTTCTGATATTCCGGTTGGGGCAGAAATTACTCAAGTAACTGCATATATAAGAAGCAGGATTTACTCTAAATTAGGAATAGAAAATGCTCGTTTGACACAGGTGTATGTTAAAGTTACTTATGTTCCTCCGGTAGAAACAAATTATACTCCCGGGGTAGAAGTATTGGTTAATAATTTAAGTAGTTCATATACAACTAAAGGGGAGAATTGGACTTTTAGTTGTATAGCTAATGATGGAGAATTGAATGCTAGTTATTGGATAAATGATTCTGTTGTTATTCAGAATACTCTCCCCGATAAAGTAATTTTAAGTACTCCTGCTAATGGGTCAGGCATTACAGATAGGACGCCTACCTTGGTTTGGAATTCTGCGAATGATCCAGATGGGGATAGCATAACATATCACTTATATGTTAATGATAGCTTGGGAGGTATTTGGTTAAATCAGGAGAGTATAGCAAGTACGGAGTATACCTTTTCTAATGATTTGGACCTTGATAGAACTTATTATTGGAAAGTAAGGGCTTATGATGGGACAGGATATGGCAATTGGAGCGATAGTTATGAATTTACTGTTAATAGTTTGGTGGCTATATCTGCGATTGTAGATAGTGTTAATTTTTCTAGTTTGGCTCCAAGACAATCAGATAATACTAGTGATGATATTCCTGAGCCATTTATTATTCAGAATGATGGCAATAGTTTAATCAATGTTAGTTTAAATGCTACCCAGTTATTTATCCAAGCTGCCCTTGGAACTAGTGCTTATCAATTTAAAATAGACAATACTAGTGAGGTAACTGCTGGATCGAGTGCATTCAATTGGGAGGGATCTATTACTGATTGGACATATATGCCTTCTGGTGCAGTTACAGCTATTGATTCTTTGAGGTATCAGAATTCAAGTGATAGTGCGGAGGTGGACATATATGTTAAAGTGCCCACTGATGAGACTAGTGGAAGCAAAACATCTCAAGTAAATTTCGAGGCAACTTTGGTGGAATGATAAGAAAAAATATTGTTTGGACTTTGTATTTGTTTTTGATAGTTGGCTTTATGTTGCCAGGATTTGTTTTTGCTTTAGGTGTAACTCCAGCGAGAGCAAATGTTGATTTTGTTTCAGGATCTGTTTATGAGGGGAGTTTTAATGTTTTGAATACTGAGGGGAAAGAAATGAGAGTAAGCATTTATCCGAAGGAGTTGCCTAATCAAGAATATGTTGAGGTTACCCCTAAGGAAATTGTTTTTGGGGAGGGTGAAAAAGAAAAAGTGGTTAATTATAAGGTAAGGTTGCCAGATGAATACAAGGAGCCAGGGAGACATAGGTTACAAATTGTGGTTAGGGAAATACCTAAGGATAAGCAATTTGAAGGTACTTTTGTTGATGCTACTGTTTCTGTGGTACATTTTGTAGATATAAATGTGCCTTATCCAAATCTTTATGCTAGTGTAGAACTTAAAGTTGCAGATTCTGCTGGTGGGAAGGCTGCTGATTTTATTTTGTATGTGAATAACTTGGGATCTAAGAATATTGAAAGTGGATATGTTACGATTGATATCTTTGATGCTAACAATGATAAAGTAGATAGTTTGAAGGTAGATTCTATTTCTTTGAAATCGGGTGAAAAAAAGGCTATAAATGTCCATTGGAATAAGGAAGTAGAGAATGGAAAATACTTTGCTAAGGTTTTGTTTTTTTATAATGGAGATTCTCCTGCGAAATATGAAAGGGCGTTTAATGTGGGAAAACGCATGGTGGATATTTTGAATATTATTGCTAAGAACTTTAGGTTGGGAGAAATTGCTAAATTTAATATTCTTGTTGAGAACAATTGGCCAGATTTGATTGCTAATGTGTATGTACATTTTTTAATTTCTAATGAAGAAACCAATGTTGGAGATTTTAAGAGTACGCAAGAAGACATTCCAGGGTTATCTAAAGGGGAATTAATAGCATATTGGGACACAGAAGGTGTAGATGAAGGAGAATATGACGCAAAAATTTCTTTATATTATGATGATACTGTTTTAGTTAAGGACATGTTGACAATGATAACTTCAAATTCAATAACTTTTTCTGGGATAACCGGTGCAGTGATTGGAAATTCGCCTGGAGGCAAGGGAAATCCTTTGGTGGCTTGGATTGTAATTTTGGTATTAGTTAATATAGGTTGGATGATTTATTTCTTTGTGAAGAGAAAGAGAACTAAATAAGTTTTAAGATTTCTTTAAAATTTTTATCTGTTTGATTTTTTTTGTATTCTTTGAGTTTTTGTATATCTTTTTTCATTAAGTTTTCTTTCATTAAATATTGGCAGAACTGAGTTACATTTTTGGGGTTATCTGTAATATAACAACGTTCAAAATCTATTATTGTAGCTTTGTTGTTTTTTATGAATATATGTTTTATCGGTCTTGTAAATTCTAGTTTGTTTATTTTTAATTTATCTAAAGTTCTGCACTGATTTAGTACATTCTTTAATGCTCTCTTTGGATTTTTTGATTTTTTAATGTAGTCCGGAAGTAATGTTCCATCTACAAATTCATAGATTAAGTGGCGGTTATTGTGAGACATTAATTTTGGTCCTATGTTATGTTTATTTAGGATTTTAAGGAATTGAGCTTCGTTTTCTAGTTTTCCAACTGCTTTAGATTTTGGATTTTTTGTTTTTATTGCAACTTTTTTGTTTTTATAGTAACCAGTATAAACAATGGATCTTTTTCCTTTTGCTAGATATTCTTTGTTTTTTATTTCTTTTAGATGGATTTTCATTATGTTGAATTAATAGAAATTTTTTTAAATAGCTTTTCTTTTAATATTGATATGAAAAGAGGGATATTTTTGGGTTTTTTAATGATATGTTTATTTTTAGTTAGTTCTTTTGTTAGTGCTGAGAATAATGTTAGTCAAAATATTTCTTCTGAGGGATTTAGTTTAACTAAAGGATTTGAATGGTTAAACAGTAAAATGCAGGAATCTAATTGGGGAGGAGAGGTTGATAGTGTTGCATGGTCTATTTTAGCTTTAAAGAATGGAGGTTATGATATTAGTGAAGGTGTTGAAAGATTGAAACAAGTTGAAACTTCTAATAATTGGGATGGAAAAGTTTATGAAAGTGCAATGGCAACCCTTGCATTATATAATTCTGGAGTTGATGTTAGTGATGAGATAAATTGGTTAAAAGACCAACAAAAAGAGTCTTTGAATGGGGGAGATTGGTTAATTCAGTTATTGACTGATGGGGAGTCTAGTTGTAAAATTAGATATGATGGAGGGGATTTTGAGTTTAGAATTAATGGAACTGAAATTATAGATTCAGATGATGGATGTGCAGTCGGGGAAAACTGGATAAATTTTGAAAATTGCATAAAACAGAATGATGCTGGAATGTATGAATCTTTTTATGTTGATTGTTTTGGTAGCAGCAGTGTAAGTCCTTCTTTATTATTCAAACGTTCGAATGAATATTATATTATAGATAAGGAGAATCCATTAGAGGTTGCGAATGCTTGTTTTTATGGACAGTATAGCGATTGTAAATGTTTTCCTACTCAATATGCTTCTTGGGTTTTGAATAAAGTTGGAGAAAATCCACTGACTATTGCTTATTTGAGATCAAACTGTAATGAAGGAGTTCAGAGTAATGCGTTCTTGTATATGTTAACTGGAATTCGAGCATATGAAGAGAATTTGGTAAATTTAAGGGAGACCGATGGGTCTTGGGATGGAGATATAAGAAATACTGTTTTGGGAATGCTTGCATTAAGGGAGAGTAGTTCTTCTGTAACTTCTTCTAAAGACTGGTTGGAGTTTAAACAAAGACAAGACGGATCTTGGGAAGACGATGTTAGAACAACAGCAATGGTTTTATATGCTTTAACTAGAGAATCTAATGTTCCTGTTGTCATCAATAATGCTAATGTTTCTGCAAGTTGCCATAATGGGGTGGTTGATGCTGGAGAGGATTGTGAGTTTAGTTCTCAATGTCCATCAATCAATGGAACAGACTATACTTGTGTGGAATGTGAATGTGTTGTGCAAGGTGAATGTGATAATGATTTGCAATGTGCGGTGGGAGAGGTTTGTAGGGATGGTATGTGTGTTGAGGATACAAGTGGGTGCAGTTTTGATAGTGATTGTGGGGTTGGAGAAGTTTGTAGAGATGGAGAATGTGTAAGTGCAGGTTCTTCTGACGAGTGTAGGTATGATTCTGATTGTACTGGGGAGAATGAAATTTGTGAAGACGGAAGGTGTGTAGCAAAGGAAAAAGGAAGTTTTGTAACTTGGTTGATTGTTACTTTAATTGTTTTATTGGGTTTGATTGGAGGTTATTTAGGATATAAGCATAAATTTGATAACTTGTTTAAAAAGAAAAATAAATTCGTTCCACCAAATAATGGGGAGACACAAACAATTATACCTAGAAGAAGAACTTATTTGACTAAGCAAAATGTTCCTGTTGCTCAGCCGAGTTTGCCAAGACAGCAACCTACTGTAAGCAAACAGGATCGAATGGAAAGACAATTGGATCAGGCTTTGAAAAAGGCAAGAGATTTATTGGGGAAAAGTGAATAAGATATATTTATTTTTTATTTTGTTAGTTGTGTTTGGATCTGTAAGCGGGTTTTCAATAGATTTTAATTTTACAAAAGATAACTATTATGCTGGTGAAACAGTACAAGTTGAGTTTGGGGTGAATGGATCTTTAAAAGGAGAGATTTTAACTCAGAATTTAAAGTTAGTTTGTAATGGTGAAAAGCAAAATACTGCCTTTGATTTATTGAGATTAAATAATGGGAATTATTATTCTTTTTTTAATTTGAAGGATGGCGTGGTTGGGAATTGTTCTTTTGTAGTAGAGGATGTCATTTATGAAGCTGGAGGATTTTTGAAGCAGGGGAATTTTATGGGAAATTTTGTTGTGAATGAGTCCAATAATAGTGTTTTGGCGATTAATCCTGCTGCATTGAAGATAACTGATTTAGAAAGTCAAAACAGATTTACATTCTATTTAACTGGAGATGAGGTTAATTATTCAATTGAAGAAAACTTTGATTTTATTGATGTGGATAAAAACGAAGATTCTTTTGAAATTTATTTGAGTGATATGTTATATGATGGTTCTGATAAGATTGAGTTTAATCTGAATTATGGTGAGGGAAGCTATGTTATTCCGATTTGGTTTGAATTAGATAGTTTTGATGATGATGTTCAACAACAAAATTTGAATGTAGATGGTAGGGAAAAAGAAATAATGTTTGTAGAAGATGTAGATTTATTTGATGTGGATTTAGCAAGAAATGAAAGTTTGTCTGGGTTTATTAGATTTAAGGCTGTTGATGGGGATATTGAGAATTTAGAATTTGATTTAGAAGGGAATATTAGTGATATTATTGATTTACAATTTAGTAATTTGAGTGAGATAAAAAAAGATGAAGTTTTGAAAGAGTATTTATATGTTAATCAGAAAAGGGATGCTAGTTCAGGGTCATATTATGGAAATTTAGTTATCAGGTATGGGGATAAATCGGTTAAGTTTCCTATTCAAGTTAGGATTAAGGAAGGTACTAGTTTGGGGGAGGATGTTATTTCTGTTAATGATACAAATGGAAATGGGACTATAAAAGAAGAAGAAAAAGGTTCTAGTTCTTTGATCGGGGTTTTTGTGATTATCTTATTTATTTTAATGGGATTTTTTGTTTATAAATTATATAAAAAAAGAACTAAAAATCCTAGCTCTTTTGTTGTTGGAAAGCAGCAAGGCTTTTCTTAAGGGCAGCATATTCCATTATTATTTTTGATTGATGGTGTAATCTTGCTAGGATATCATTTAGTGTATTGTTCATATCATTTGCGCTTATCTTTAAGTCTAAAGGTTCTATTATTTCTATTGATGATGGCATGAATTCAAAACAAAAGTTTGTTAATGCATCGAAATCTTTGAATTCAATTTCAAATTCTCCTAGTGTTGACCATATTTTTACTTTTTGATCTTTGTTTGATGGGTTCGAGAATTCGTTTTCTTTAGGTTCTGCAATGTCTTGTGTTTTTAAATCTAAATCTTTGTTTTCCTTTATTAAATTAACTACTTTATTCATTGTTTCTTTTACATGTTCTTCAGGTGCGCCTGCGATTTCAATTATTGCGTTTGCTTTTATTTTTTCCATTTTTCTAGTATAAAATGTGTTATTAGTAACACAAGTATCAAAGAGAAGAAATAAATTCCACTCTTTGTTGTTTTTTTAGATGTTGATTCATATATTATTTGGTCAGATAAATTGTTGGAGTTTATAATTGTTTCGAATCCTGATTGATCTATATAAGTGACTAAGTTTTCTTCTGTGCAGGATTCCTTTTTTATTTCACATAAATTTTTAGTTATATCTTTTATCTCTATTTCTGTGTTATCTCTTGTATCTAATCCAGAAACTACTAGGTTGTATGTTCCTGGTTTATATTCTTGTTTGCAGTTTGGATAAATTTGGATAGGGATTGTAATTGTTTGTTCAAGATATTTTTTATGAATGTTAAAAGTTGTTGTTTTGCTTATTTTTTTATTGTCTTTTTCTAAGTATGCTTTTATGCTCTCTTTTGTTGTGTCTCCTTTGTAAATTGTTAATTTGATTCTGATGGTTTCTCCAAATTTTGCAGATTTATCTTTGCCTAGATATACTTTTTCTATGGTTATCTTGGATTCTTTTCCTTCTTCTGGATTTGTTGGATTTGGTTTATTTGGTGATGGTTTTGTTAAAATCCATGTGTTGTTTATTTTTGACCAGGATTCTCCTTCTTTTGAGTCTGAGTAAGTTATTTTTTCAATTAAAATGTCGTTGGGAGTGTAGAGTTTTATTTCTTCTAATCCTTCGTTATTTAAGAATCCAGATTTTCCATTTGTGTAGATTAATGTGTAAGTATCTGGTTGAAGTTGTAAATTATATGTTGTGGTATTTGAAATTATGAGTATATGGTTTGTTTTATCTTTTATTTTGAGCCCTGTTAAATCTAAAATTTTTGTCCCATAATTATAAAGTTCTATCCATTCTCCTTTTGGCATAGGTGCAGTGTCGTTTCCTAATGGGTCTGGTAAAAACTCTGTTATTGTTAAAGTGTAGTTTTGTGATTGGGTATTTGTGTTTGGATAACCTGGAGTAGGATCACATTCTTGCCAGAGATTGTTTATTTTGCAAATTGTTTTTTGATTGTTGTTTGCTCCAATCTCTTTATAATAGTGGATTGCATCTAATAAGTTATTGTTCGAATTTATGTATATTAAATCTTCTTCATTGTTTAAAGAGCCACAGATTGTTCCTGAAGAAGTATGTGCAGCTAATGAGTTTGGGTTAATATGGTAATTATTGTATGCTTCGGTTCCTGATCCACCATCTGTGATTATTAGATATGAATTTGGGGGAATGGTTGTGTAATCTGAATTGTATTCTTGGTTATTGGAGTGATTTATGTAGCCGGGAAGAAGTTGTTCATTGCAAATAGTGAGGTTGCTCAAGTTTATTGGAGTTTCTTCGTTGTTGTAAATTTCAATCCACTCATTGTAATATTCGGATTCTAGGGGGTTATACATAAATTCAGTTATTTCTAATGCATTTATGATTGGAAGAGATAATATGATTAGTAGGAATATTTTGTATTTCACCTTATTTATTTATGGCAATTGGGTTTTATAAAAATTATAGTTTTATTTGTTTATACTTTCCAATTAATTCTTGGAAATTGATTCCTTGTTCTTGACATAATTTTAAGGTTACTGTATAATTTCCTTTTTTGTTTTTTTGTAAATTTTTTGCGTTTAAGAAATACCACCCAATATTATCAAAACGCATAGCAATAATTGGTTGTGCATTTAGTAAGTCCGAGAATTTTATTAGTTGGTTTATCTCTTCTTTTGGAAAATGTTTTGATTTACCTTTTAATGATTTGCATTCTATTGCGTAAAGTTTATTTTTGTTTCCTGCTAGAATGTCTGGTGAAGGTAGAGGCGTGGACCCTGAACCTGCAGATCTTATTGCAGCCCAATTATTTTTCCAGAACAAATGAAATAACTCTCGTTCTGCTCTTGTGCCTTTGCGTTTCATAAAAAAAATTAGATTTTAAGGATTAAATAATTTTTGGTAAATAAATAGAAAGAAAGAGAGACTTATAAGTCTCTTGCTTGAACGGTTTTTCTACCGTTTGCTTTGCATCTCTCACAAGCTTCTAAGATTAATGCTTCAACCTTTTTATCTAGTGCTTCTGCAAAGTCTCCTGCTACATTTAGGTCTTTTACAATCTCTTTTATTTTGGATTTAACAACTAACATTTGTTACACCTCCGCATGTTAATATTGTTGAAAAATGTGTATTTATAAGGTTTTTTGTTTAGGTAAATAAAAAAAGAAATTAGGTTTTTAACCTAGTATTTCATATACTTTTCTAATTGCTACAACTAATGCAGCCGGTGTTAGAAATGCTATGAAATAAGCTATTGCATTATTGATGAAACTTCCTACGAAAGGTAAGAATGCAATGCTTGACCCACCAAATATTGCAAGTGCAATAGCAATTAATACTAGTGGGGTAATGTCTTTTGTGTCATATTTGAATCCTACTACTAGGCCTAAAATAACTAGCAATAGGGTCCAGAAAGGTATCGTTACCCATCGACCTCCAAAAGCTCCTCCAAGGGCAAGAATTATTGCAAGGATCCATGCAAGGTTAAAAGACCACTTGTCCCACGGAGTTGTTCTTCTTTTTTTTCTAACCATGAACTACACCTCCTTTTATTATGAATTAATAATAAAAATCGTTTTTTTGTTATTTAAGTGTTTTGTAACCACGTAGAAGTCATTATTTGTTATAGCGAGGGTATGTGTTGCGTTTCATGTATACTTTTTCTGTTTTTACTGCAATGCCTTTTGTGTTTTCTAGTATATCTTCAGAAGTTAGTTTTGCTGTGCCTGTGCAGATTAATTCATCTTTTAGTGTAAGGATTGCAACTTTGTCATTTGGTTTTATGTTGGAGTGTAGTTTAGATATTCCAGGGATTGCAAGGTCTGCTCCATGACATAAACTGTCTACTGCTTTATCTGAAACCCAGATTTTTGGGAAGTGTTGAATTGCAGTTTCTACAGGCAATATTATTTTTTTTAATTCTGAGTCATCCCCTTGCTTGTATAATTCGTATGCATCTTTTAATTCATATAAACTGTGCATTGTGGTTTCATTGTATGGGCCAACTCTAGTTCTTATTAGTTGAGTCATGTGTGCATTTGTGTTTAGTTTTTTTCCAATATCTGAGCAAAGTTTTCTTATGTATGTTCCTGCTTGACATCCTACTCTAAATAAAACATCTTGATTGTTTTTTATTTCTAGAATTGTTATGTAGTAAATCTCTCTTTTTCTCTTTCTTCTTTTAACTGCTGATTTTCTCGGTGGAAGTTGATCTATTACACCTATGAAAGAATTTATTGCTTGTTTTATTTCTTCTTCTTCAACTGGTTTATGTAAGTGCATTAAGCAAACATATTCTTTTCCTGCCTTTAGTAAGTTGTGTACTATTCTTGTTGATCTTCCTAAAGCTATAATTAATGAGCCGGTTACGTTAGGATCTAATGTGCCAGAATGTCCGGCTTTAGGTATATTTAGTATTTTTTTTGCATAGTCTGTTACTTGATGAGAAGTAGGTCCTTGTGGTTTGTTAATGTTTATTATTCCGTAATTGAGAATTTCTTCTATTGGTCTGCTTTCTGGATTGCAACCATAATTTGGGTCTGTTTTTGATTTTGTTTTTTCAAGAACAATTCTTTTTTCTTTTTCGAAAGGGAATTTTTCTTCCATTTACTCTTTTTTAGAACTCTTTTTTTCTTTTAGTTCAGCTGCTGTTGGAACTTTTTCTGTTTTCTTCTTAGTTGTCTTTTTCTTAGCAGCAGGTTTTTTCTCTTCTTCTTTTGAATCTGATTCTTTCTTTTCTATTTTTTCTTCTGCTTTAGTTCCTTTTTCTTTTGGTTCTTCTTTTTTAACCTCTTCTTTTTTTGGAGTTTCCTCTTTTGTTTCTTTTTGAGTCTTCTTCTCTTCTTTTTTCTTTGTTGCTTCTTCTTCTATTGGTGCAGTGGTTAATTCTACTTTTACTATTTCTTCTTCTTTTATTGCTTTAACATTGACTTTGTGAGGGGGATTTCTTGGACCGTTTTTCCAAATTTCTTGATTTAGGTATTTTCCTATTTTAACTTCTTTAGCCTTCATATGTTTTGATAAGAATTCTTTTATTGCAGTTATTGCTCTTTTAGCCCTCTTATATTTTGGAGCTTTCTGAAATTCTTTTCTTAGTGGGATGTTATATATTCTTTCCATTTTTATGCTTTTGTTTTAGTTCTTCTCCAACTTCTTTTTCCTGCACTAAATTGAGAAGGATGTATTTTCTTTCCTATTCCAGCTATTTTTGGCACTACCCAGAATGGTGCCCATTTAGTTCGTTTAGCTAATCTTCCTAATCTTGTTTTTTTTGCTTTTGGTTTGTTTCTTGCCATTTTTTGTCAAGTAATGATTTTCCTTTTTTAGTTAGTATTCTTCCATGATGAGCTCCTTTTTTGGTTTGCTCTATTAATTCTGCTTTTTCTAGTTGTTGTAATATTGTTCTTATTATTTTTCCAGAGCCTAATCTGAATCTCTCTGGTTTGTGGCCCCGATCTTTTTTGCCGCCATATTTTCTTCTTAATTTGTTTACTCCAATTGGACCTAAGATATAGATCTTTCTTAAGATTGATGCTGTTCTAATATACCACCAATCATCTTGTACAGGAGGTCTTTCCCTTGCTGAGCTAGTTTTAACAAACTTTGCCCATTCTGGCGGATTTATCTCCTTTATTGTTTTAAGATGTTTGGACAAATTATCCAGTAATACGTTTGTTGGTGTTTCTTGGATTTTCATTTTTCTCTAACCTTCTGATGAGCAGAAAGATTTCTTTTAAAAATGTTTCTATTTTTGTTTTTTTAGTTTTGGACCAGTTGGAGAGTCTTCCACTAGGTATCCAAGGGACTTTATTTCGTCTCTTAGCTTATCCGCAAGCTCAAAATCTTTGTTTTTCCTTGCAATTTCTCTTTTTTCTGCTAATTTTTTTATGTTTTCTGGAATTTCTGTTGTTGGTTCTGTAAGTATGTCAAATATTTGGTCTAGTTCTTTTAATAGTTCGTAAGAGTTTTTTCCATATCCTAATTTATTTGCTTTCCTTATAAATGTGAATAGCTCTCCAAATGCTTTTGGGGTGTTAAAATCATCATCTAATGCATTTAATATTGCTTGTTTTGTTTTATCTATTAGTTCTTGATCTATATTTTCTTGGGAGTCTTTTGCATTTTCATAAAACTCCTGGATTCTGTTTAGTGCGGATTCTGCTTGTTTTATACTTTCTTTTGAAAAATCTAATGGGGCTCGGTAATGTGCTGAAATGAAGAAATATCTTATTGCTAATGGATTGTATTTTTGAAGTGCTTCTCTTAAAGTTATGAATGTTCCAGATTTGGCCATTTTTTCTTTATTTATGTTTAAGAATCCAGAATGGATCCAGTATTTGACAAATGGTTTTTTCCCTGTTATTGATTCCATTTGGGCTATTTCTGCTTCATGGTGGGGGAATATTAAGTCTATGCCTCCGCCATGGATGTCATATTGAGGCCCAAATTCTTTTTCTGTAATTGCAGTATCTTCAATATGCCAGCCAGGACGTCCTTTGCCAAGTTCTGTTTCCCAGAATGGTTCATCTGGTTTTGAGAATTTCCATAAGCAAAAATCTCCTTTGTTTCTTTTATTTGTGCTTTCGTCTATTCTTGAGACTGCATCTTCTGCTTCTTGATAGGTTCTTCTTGAAAGTTTTCCATATTCTTTGTTTTTTGATAGGTCGTAATATATACCATCGTTTTCTATTGTGTAAGCATATCCCTTTTCTAATAATCTTTTGACTTGAGAAACTATATTATCTATGTAATCTGTTGCCCTAGCATATTTGTTTACTGCTGTAATTCTTATTTTTGAGATGTCTTCTAGAAATGCTTTTTCATATCTTCTTGCAATTTCTTTCCAGTCTGTTTTTTCCCGGTTTGCTTTTTTTATTATTTTGTCATCTATGTCTGTTATATTTTCTAAGTAAAATAAATCTATTTTTTTGTATCTTAAGTATTTAGCAATTAGGTCATAGTTTGTGAATGATCTAGCATTGCCTAAGTGAATGAAATTGTAGACTGTTGGTCCACAAACAAACATCTTTGCTTTTTCTGGAAGTATGAGTTCTTCTTTTTTTCTAGATAGTGTGTTATAAACTTGCATAAGAATAAGAAAAAAAGGGAATATTTAAAGTTTTGTTTTTATCCAGATATTTTTACTAATACTTGTTCTGATTTGCTCCTTATAGTATCTGGATTAACTGTTAAGGTAATATCGCATCCTCCTGTGCCAATTGTTGTTTCTGGAGTTTTAGATATTACTATTGCTACTTTTTCATTTGCACCAGAACTTAATGTATATTCCTTGGATGTTGTTGATAATGTGTCTCCAAATTTACAATCAAGGGGAACTCCGTTTTGTATTGGAGCAATATGTGCTTGTATTGTTCTGGTGTCAGAATCTAGATTGTATAGGATCATGGCAACTTTTATTTCATCGTTTTTCTTTTTTATTTCAACATCGTTAGGAACGATTTTTAGTAGATCATCTGAATTAGCAAACATCTCTTCTATTTCTTGATCAGACATACTAAATGCTTGGTCTGTTAAGTCCATTACTTTATTTAAACTTGATTTAACCCAGCTTAGTCCAAGTGTTAGTAAAGTGATTCCAATAATAATCACGATGATTGTTGTCATAGAAAGTTCAATTGCACCTTTTTTTGATTTCATTAATATCACCTCTTTTTTAATTTTGAATTTTTGTTTTTATAAATTTATTGATTATTTCCAGTCTGGTTCAACATCTTCTCCTGGTCCAGAAGTTATCCTATGTTGATTTGATCCATCCGAGTTCATTATCCAGATCTTCCTTTCATAACCTGTGTCATTTGGCCCATGAAAGGAGTAAACTATTTTTTGGCCATCTGGACTGAACATTGGATCTTGTATATACATTCCATTTTCTTCGATTACATTTTCTAGGCCTGAGGGGGTTATTGTTTTTAGTTTATTTTGAGAAACAAATAAAATACTCTGTCCATTTGGATGCCAACTTGGCCAGTTTGTGAAGGTATGGTCATTAGTTAATTGGATTATGTTTGTGCCGTTTATTGTTGAGAGGTATAGTTCTGAGTGGGTGTATTTGTCTGAAAGAGGAGGGATAATATATGCTATTCTTTGACCGTCTGGGCTAATTGATGGCTCAAAAATTGGATAATTTAATTGACTTTCTATTATTTTTGTTCTAGTTAAATCATTGATGTTGATCTTATATAAACATTTTATGAACGCATTATGACTGTCGTTTAGTTTTTCTTGGGTGTAATATATCTCGTAACCATTTGGATGCCAGGTGGGATATGCTGCTTCTGTATAGATAGGTAATATAGAATCATCTTCGTATACTTTATCGGTTAATTGTCTTAATCCTGTTCCGTCTTTGTTCATTAAAAATAATTGGGGGTCTCCTGTTCTATAAGACATAAAGACAATTTGTTCCCCATTTGGACTCCACCGAGGCCATCGATCCTCAGAAGGATGGTTTGTTAATTTTTGAAGATTGGTTCCACTTTCTGATACAATATAGATCTCGTAATTCCCGTCTCTATTTGATGCAAATACTATGTTTTGATCATTCGATATTTCTCCAATATTGAATAATATTTCGTCTAATGTTTTGTTTACTCTTGTGTCATCTGTTACTTCTACTTGGAGTTTATAGTTTCCTGAAGGAAGCATAGATATTGTCCAGGGCGGCGAAATAGGTGAGTTAGAGACACTACTCACTAATATTTCTTGGCCATTATAAAACCTTATTATTTTTCTAGTGAATAGTGGATCGAATTCTGTTGTTGGGCCCAATATTCTATTAGTTGGATCCGGGATAGAAAATAGGAGATAATTATAAACCTCTGAATCTGTTATCTGTGCATCTACCAATATGTTTGTATTGTTTGTTGATAATTGGCGAAGGGTTATTTCTGGCTGGTTGCTTTCTATAAGTAAATACGCAATTTTTGTTGGATTGGAAATCGATAAAGTAGGCATAACATATATGTCCCATGTTTTATCTTCTCCATATGCTGAAACTAACCATTCGTTAAGAGGGAGATTATCTACTGCAGCAGAAGCAATTTCAAGGGCATCACCCCCTAAAATTTTTTTTCCTAAAAAAATCCCTAAATGGATGTTAGCTAGGCCGGCATTTACGACTTCTTCTGAGGTCATTGTTGTATTGTAAAATATGGGTCCATATGCATGGGTTAAGGATTGGGGGATGATGAAACTTAGGTAATTCATTAGTGCTTCTTTTTCATCTGTTCCGAAAATAGTTCTTAAAGCATAATTTGCAATTTGTTTTCCTGTGAGTATTAGTGTATGAGTTAAATCTGAGCTTTTGGATCTATGATTAAATCCTCTTAATTCTGGAAGATAATTTTCTGAATAAGTTAGGAATATATCAAAAGAATCATCCTCACCATTTATATAGTTTACATTTGCATTGGAAATTGGATTATTATTTTGATCTACAACTTTGATTTCTACTTCTCTTCCATCATCATTAAAATATGCTAAACCATTAGAATTTGTTGTTTCGTGTTGTTCTTCTATGTGTGTTGGAGGGATATTTGGCGTTGTTGGAGTATTTGTGGATTTGCTGCATCCATTAAATGGAGCTAAACATGCTAGTGTTCCGAAAGTAAATAAAGCTGTGTTAAGGGCAGTTCTTTTTATTGTTTTTTTAGTAGAATTAATTATTTCTTCTAAAGACTTCATAGAAATATAAGTTGGGCAGAATATTTAAATCTTTTGAAAGGTGGGCTCGCGGGGATTTGAACCCCGGACACCTAGATCTTCAGTCTAGTGCTCTCCCAGGCTGAGCTACGAGCCCATTATTTTTTGTTTACTCTAAATTGTTTTTAAAGCTTTCGTTGGGAATTTATTGAAATTTTTGGGAAGGGATAGTTTTTAATATTGGATGTTTCTAAATAACAAATATTAAAAAAAGAATAGGCTTTCTTTTTAGAGAGGTGATTTAGAATAAATAGCAATGAAATTGTTTTTCTAGGGACTGCGGGAGGAAGGTTTGCTGTAAATAGACAGCTAAGGGCTTCTGGAGGAATAATAATCAGAATTAAGAATATTCAGTTTCATTTGGACCCTGGACCTGGAGCTTTAGTTAAGGCTAGGGAGTATGGGGTGAATTTAAGAGCGAATAATGTTATTTTGGTTAGTCATGCTCATCTAGACCATTGTAATGATTTAAACGCAGTTATAAGTGCAATGACTCATGATGGGTTAGATAAGAATGGTATTTTAATTGGTAGTAAGTCTGTTATGGTTGGGGTGGATGGAGAAAGGCCGTATATCACTAGGCATCATAGGAAATGTTTGGATAAATTTTTATCTTTAGAATCTGGGAATAGTGTTAAGTTCGGAAAAGATATTGAATTAAAAACTTTAAGAACTATGCATAGAGATCCTACTGAGATTGGATTTAAGTTTATTTCTGATAAGTTTTCAATCGGGTATACAGGAGATACTGCCTTTTTTCCAGAATTAATTGATGAATTGCAAGGGAGCGATATTTTAATTTTAAATAATTTGGAACCCTTTGGGTATAAAAATGAGGATCATTTGTCATCTGAGGATTCAGTTAAGATTATCTCTAGAGTTAGACCTAAATTAGCTATTTTGACTCATTTTGGGCAAAAAATAATTGAACAAAATCCAATTTATCAGGCTAGGGAAATACAAAGAAGAACTAATGTTCAAACAATTGCTGCAAGAGATGGGTTAGTTATTGATCCAATTACATTTTCAGCTAGTTTGAAGCAAAGGCAGATTAGTGTTGATTAGAAAGTTTTAAATAATTCTTTGAGGCTTTGGTTTTTTATGAGTCTTGGTAAAAAATATGATTTTAAGGAATCTGAGAAAAAATGGATAAAGTTTTGGATAGAGAAAGGTATCTATAACTTTGATCCAAAGTCAAAAAAAGAGATATTTTCAATAGATACTCCGCCGCCATATGTTTCTGCCTCTCATTTACATGTTGGACATGCGATGCATTATTCCCAGTTTGAATTTATTGCTAGATATAAAAGGATGAGGGGGTATAATGTTTTCTTTCCGATGGGGTTTGATGACAATGGGTTACCTACTGAAAGATATGTCGAGAAAAAATATAAGATTGACAAATCAAAAACAAAAAGAGAAGATTTTACTAAACTTTGTTTAAAAGAAACTGAAGAAGGTAGGAAGAATTATGAAGAGTTATGGAATTCTTTAGGATTTAGTGTTGATTGGAATTTAACTTATTCTACTATAAATGATCATTGTACTAAAATTGCTCAGAAATCATTTTTAGATTTATATAAAAAAGGTTTGTTGAAAAGAAAAGATATACCGATAATCTGGGATACTAAATTGCAAACTAGTTTAGCTCAAGCAGATTTGGAAGATGTTGAGCAAGAAAGCTATTTCAATGATATCATCTTTAAATGTGGAGATAAAGATTTGATAATCTCAACAACAAGGCCTGAACTTTTACCTGCATGTGTTGCTTTGTTTTTTAATCCAGATGATGAAAGGTATAAACCTTTAGAGGGGAAGAAAGCTAAGGTTCCTTTGTTTGATTATGAAGTTCCAATAATGAAAGATGAGTCGGTTGATATAGATAAAGGTACTGGTTTAATGATGGTTTGTACTTTTGGGGATAAGGAAGATATTGAGAAGTGGATGAAATATAAGTTGCCGTTAAGAATTGTTATCACAAAAGATGGTAAGATGAATGAAAGTGCAGGTAAATATGAAGGGTTGAAGATAAAAGAAGCAAGAGAAAAAATAATTGAAGATTTGAAAGAAGCTAATTTGCTGATAAAACAAGAAAAAATAAAACATGTTGTTAATGTTTCTGAAAGATCTGGTGCTGAAATTGAGTTTATTAAATCTGAGCAATGGGTTATTGATTTGTTAAATCACAAAGATGAATTAATTAAGCAAGCAGATAAAATAAACTGGTATCCAGAGTATATGAAAGTTAGATATAAACATTGGGTTGAAAATTTGCAGTGGGATTGGGTTATATCTAGGCAAAGGTATTATGGAGTTCCTTTTCCAGTATGGTATAAGAAAGATAATGGAGAAGTTGTCTTGCCTAGTGAAGATGAGTTACCTGTAGATCCGAGATCTGGTTATGTTCCAAAAGGATATAAAAAAGAAGATCTTATTCCTGAAGAAGATGTTATGGATACTTGGATGACCTCGTCTTTAACTCCTCAAATAAATGCTCGGTGGGGAGAAAAAGATGAATTAGATTTGTTGCCTATGTCTTTGAGACCGCAAGCTCATGATATAATAAGAACTTGGGCATTTTATACTATTGTTAAAGCGTATTATCATGATAAATCAATACCTTGGAAGGATATTATTATTTCAGGGCATGGTTTAGATCCTAAAGGAAGAAAGATGAGTAAATCTTTAGGGAATTTTGTTGAAGCTAAAGATGTGGTTGAAAAATATAGTGCTGATGCTTTAAGATTTTGGGCGGCAGGTGCTTCTTTGGGCAAAGATTTAAGTTACAGGGAAGAAGATGTTAAAGTTGGTTTTAAGACTTTGACTAAGTTATGGAATGCAAATAAATTTGCTTTAATGCATTTAGAAGATTTTAGTTTAGAGAAAGTTGAGTTGGAAGCAATTGATAAAGGGATATTGTCAAGGTTTAATGATTTGGTTAAAGAAGTTGGTGAGTTATTTGAGAAGTATGAATATGCTAAGTCTAAGTTATTAACTGAGTCATTTTTTTGGGCACAGATTTGTGACAATTATTTGGAAATTGCTAAGGATAGATTGTATAATCCTGATGTTCGAGGTAAGGAGAGTAGAAAGAGTGCGCAATATACGTTGTATTATTTGATGCTGAATACTCTGAAATTGTTTGCTCCAATTATGCCTTTTATTACAGAAGAAATTTATCAAGAAGGCTATAAGGGGTGGGACGATAAAGAGAGCATTCATATTTCTGGTTGGCCTGAATTTGATAAGGATTTGAAAGATGAAGCTGCTGAGAAAATTTGGGATAAGTTTATTGAAGTGCTTTCTGAGGTAAGACAAGCGAAGGCTAAAGCAAACAAATCCTTAAAAGAAGAGGTAGTCTTAGTTTTAAATGAAGAAGATCATAAGTTGTTGTTGCCTTGTTTAGAAGATTTGAAAGCAGTAACTAAAGCTAAGGAAATTGTTGTGGGTGAGAAATTAGAGGTTAAGTTTTAAGATGGCTATGGACATTAAAAAGAAAAGAGAATTGAAAAGGTTGATTAGCGAGTTAAAGAAAATTAGAGGAAGGCATACTGAATTAGTTAGTGTGTATATTCCTGCAGGATATAATATTACTAAGATAATAAATCATTTAATGGAAGAACAAAGTACTGCTTCAAATATTAAAGATAAAAGAACTAGGCAAAATGTTATAGATTCTTTAGAAAGGATAATTAGGCATTTGAGGTTATTTAAACAAACTCCTGAAAATGGGTTGGCTGTTTTTGCAGGGAATGTTAGTGATAGAGAAAGTCAAGTTAATATTGAGGTTTTTAGTGTTGAGCCTCCTGAACCTTTGAATATTCGAATTTATAGGTGTGATCAAAGTTTTGTTACTGATATTTTAGAGGATATGTTAGATGATGTCCAAACCTATGGGTTGTTAGTTGTAGATAGGAGAGAAGCTACTATTGGATTATTGAAAGGAAAAAATATTTCTGTTTTAGCCAATTTTACTTCTGATGTTCCTGGAAAAACAACAAAAGGGGGACAGAGCCAGCAACGTTATGCGCGTATAAGAGAGGAGGCTGCCCATAATTTCTTTAAACGAGTTGGGGATGCTATGAACAAAGAATTTGCTGAATATGAAGATTTAAAAGGGATTTTGATTGGTGGTCCAGGACCAACTAAAGAAACCTTTTTTGAAGGAGATTATTTACAGACTAGAGTTAAAAATAAAGTTTTGGGATTGAAAGATTTAAGTTATACTGGTGAGTTTGGATTAAAAGAATTAGTTGAAAAGAGTGATGACCTATTGGCAGCTGAAGAAGTTACTGAAGAGAAGAAAATTATGCAGAGGTTTTTTAATGCTTTATCTACTAAAGGGGGAGGTAAAGCTGTGTATAAAGAAGAAGATGTTATGTTGGCTTTGGATAGGGGTGCAGCAGATATTGTGTTGGTTTCTGAGGAGGTAGAGGATAAGAAGATCGAAGAAATCGAGAAAAAAGCTGAACTTACTGGAGCAGAAGTTAGAATGATTTCTACTGAAACTGAAGAAGGAATGCAGTTAAAACAGTTAGGGGGGATAGCTGCTATTCTAAGATTTAAGATATGATTAATTTTATAAATCTTTAATTAATTAATTGTTAATATGCAAGAAGAGAAAAATAGGGTGGAGGCAATATTATTTACAACCGGTAGATTTTTGAATTTAGAAGAGATTAGTAAGTTATCTGGAATTGGTAGTGTTGGGTATATAAAACAGCTATTACATGATTTAAAGGAAGAGTATGATTCTAGGGAATCTGCTTTGGAAATTTTAAATGATGGAGATAGATGGAAGCTAAATATTAGGAAAGAATATTTGTATTTGACTGAGAGATTGTTAAGTGATGCTGAATTAGATCTGCCAACTCAGGAGACTTTGGCAGTTATTGCTTATAAACAGCCTTCTATTCAGTCAGATGTTATACATATTAGGGGAAATAAGGCTTATGATCATATAAAGAGGTTAAAAGAAGAGGGATTTATAGTTGCAGAGAAGTTTGGAAGGACTAAAATATTGAAGTTGACTCAAAAATTTTATGATTATTTTGATGTTGTAGAGGATGAATTGCAGGAAAAGTTGAATATAGTGCAGAAAGAAGAAAGTGGGGAGAATACTAAAGATTTATAATTCTTTTTAAATTCCCCAATTTACAATGGAATTTTTAACAGGGGTGTATCTGTTTTATATCCTTACTTCGCTGTATGTATCTTTTATTAGTCTGATTGTTTATTATCAGCTTAAAGATGATTTTTTTGGTCAGGATGGATTTGAAGAATATTGTCCTAGTTTGACAGTTCTTATTCCTGCGTATAATGAAGAGGATAGTATTGAAAACACTATAAAAGCGGTTTTAAGTAATGATTATCCAAATAATAAATTTAAGGTGATGGTTGTTGATGATGGGAGTACTGATAAGACTGCAAATATTGTTAAGAAGTTTAAAGATGTTAAATTGTTTTCTAAGGAAAATTCTGGTAAAGCAGACTCTATTAATCAAGCATTAAAGAAGATTAGGAGTGAGGTTGTTGCGATTGTGGATGCAGATTCTTATCCTGAAAAAGATGCTTTTAAAGAGTTAGTTAAACCATTCAAGGATGAGCAAGTTGCTGCTTCTACGGGAACTATTTTAGTGAGAAATAAAAACAACTTGATTGAAAAATGCCAAGCTATGGAATATGTATTAATTGCATGGACTAGGAGGATTTTAGATGCAATAGACAGTGTTTTTGTTACGCCGGGCGCTTTAAGTGCATATAGGGTGAGTGCTTTAAAGGACATTGGTGGATTTGATAAGAATGTAATGACCGAGGATATTGAAGTTGCTTGGAATTTATTAAAGCACAAATATAAAGTTAGGATGGCTCCTAAGGCAAATGCATTTACAAGTGTTCCAAAGAATATTAAAAGTTGGTGGAAGCAAAGAATAAGGTGGGATGTTGGGGGATTTCAAACAGTAAGTAAGCATATTGATTCACTATTTAAGAAAGAATATAATATGTTTGGAATTTTTGTTATTCCGTTCTTTTTGTCACATTTGTTTTTGTCATTTGCAGGTTTTTTTGTGTTTTTAGGGGTGTTGTTGAATAGGCTATATAATTGGATTGTTTTTACATTTTTTTCAGTAAAATATGAGTCTGCAATAATGGATTTATCAGAGATTTATATATTGCCGAATGTATTTACTTACTTTGCAGTACTTTTGATATTTATTTTTGGATGGGCAATATATTTATCTTTGAAAACTTTGAAGAAATCAAATATAAAAATTGACAAATCGTTTGTTGTTTATAGTTTGTTTTATTTAGCAACATTTCCGGTTTTATTGATAATCTCTTTATAT
>CAZQVG010000003.1:0-1476 GCA_964596705.1 Candidatus Woesearchaeota archaeon
CAAAAATTAGAAAAAAGAGAGAAAAAATTAAAATCATCCAATAAACAACAAGACCTTTCTATAAAAATAAACGAACTAGCAAGACTAAAAGCTCAATCTTCTGGTGAAGGTTTTTCTGATTCTTCAATTGAATCCATATTAGACATTCCAGGAGTATTTGGAACAATTTCTCAGTTAGGTAGAGTAAAACCTAAATTTGCACTAGCATTAGAAGTAACTGCTGGAGCAAAAATGAAAAGTGTAGTAACTCAGGATGATACAGTTGCTGAAGAGTGTATCAGAACATTAAAAGAAAACAAAAAAGGAGTAGTTACCTTCCTACCATTAAACAGAATAAAATCAAAAGAACCCCCAGAAAGTCTTAAAGCGCTCTCAAGAAAAGATGGAGTTCACGGTTGGGCAATTGACCTCATAAAATTCAATTCTAAATATAAAAACGCATTCAACCATGTATTTGGTAATACATTAATTGTAGATGACATAAAAATTGCAAGAAGAATAGGTATTGGACGAGTACGTATGGTAACTCTAGAAGGAGATTTGATAGAGAAAAGTGGAGCCATGGTTGGAGGATATAGAAAACACACGAGAATTGGATTTAAACAAGACAACATAGAAGAAGAAATATTAAAACTTGAAAGAGAGATAGAAGAATTACAACAACCAAGCATCTTAGACCAACAAAAGAATAGTTTAACAGCAGAGATAATAGAACTAAATGCAAAACTAGCAAATTACACAAGCAAGATAGACTATCTTTCAAACGAAAATGAAAACACTTACAAGATCATAAATGAACACGACAAAGAAAAATCAGAATTCCAGCAAGAATTAGACGAACTAACAATGATCATAAAAGCAAAATCCATGAACCTAAAAGACAGTGAGAAAAAAGAAAGAGAATTCTTCATAAAACAAAGAGAATTATTTGCTAGAAGAAACAAACTTTCAGAAGAAATAGAAAAATTAAATCAATTAATTTCTGAAAAACAAGACAAAATAAGAGTTATAGAGAATAAAATTAATGCAATATCAATAGAAAAAGCTGCAGTAATTGCAGAAATTGAAGGATTAAAAAAAGAAGCAGAAGAATATAAAGATGGAAAAATAAGAAGAAATATCCCAATAGACCAATTAAAGAAAGAAATAAGGGAATTTGAAGTTCTTATGATAAAGATGGGCAACGTCAATATGAAAGCCTTAGAGATTTACGATAAATTAGCAGAAGAACACGCAAAATTAGTAGAAAAAACAAATAAACTAAAATCAGAAAAAGATGACATTATACTAATGATTACTGAAATAGAGAGAGATAAAACAAAAGTATTCATGAAAACCTACAATCAAATAAATAAAAGATTTAGTGAAATATTCTCCAGTTTATCAACAAAAGGAGAAGCATCCTTAGTTTTAGAAAACCCAGAATCCCCACTAGATGCTGGCTTAGATATCACAGTTAGAATTGCACAAAGAAAA
>CAZQVG010000003.1:1576-25499 GCA_964596705.1 Candidatus Woesearchaeota archaeon
AAAAAAAGAAAAAATCAAGAATTATTAGTCATCATCGTCAAACTCTATAATAAATTCGTCCTCTTCATCCCCATCCTCAATAATAGGTTCTTCTTTTTCTTCTTTCTTCTCCTCTTCTTTCTTCCCTTCTTTGGTTTTCTTCTTTGGTTTCTCTTTCTTCTCTACTTCTTCTTCCTTCTCAGTTTTTTTAGGTTCCTTTTCAATAACTTCTTTCTGTTCCTTCTCTTCTTTTTTGCCATCATATCTTACCCTAACTTCTTCTTCCTCTATCTCTTCCTCAAAAAACTTTAAAAGGTTTTGCCATAAATTGGTCTTAACCAAAGCCACCAAAAATGCAATAATCACTGCAACAATTACTAGTTTTATAATATTTGCACCAATCCACCCAAAGATAGACACAAATATAAATCCCAAACTAGAAAAGAATCTTGCAAAAAATCCATCTTTCTCGCTTTCAATACCATTATCTTCCACATCACTAATAACTTCAGTCTCATTTATTGTCCCATTACCACTTACACCTTCATCAGCTTCTGCTCTTTCAATTACATTATAACTTATATCAGCCTTTCCATCTTTTATTCCATTAAAGACAATCTCAACATCTTCCATGCCATCTCCATCCAAATCTACTTTCCTAGTTTCACCAACACTCATCTGCACATAAACCTTTTCTGACGACAACTCTATCAAAACAGTGTCTCCAACAATTTCATTTACTCTTAAACTATGTTCTTCTTCACCAACATTAAATCTAACAGATTCATCAACCCCAATTAATTCTCCAATAATCTCTTGTTCCTCTTCTACAATCTCTTCTGTTACATTTTCTTCAACACTCTCGTTTACTCCTTCAACACTTTCGTTAAGCTCAACACTAGTCTCATTAAACTCAAGATCTTCTATAATTATATCTTCTCCATTCCCACCAAAAAGTCCAGCAAAAAACTTTACTATTTTACTCCATAAACTCTCCATTCCAGCATCCGGACTTTCAATTATATTAGCATCTGCAGGACTATCTGTAACCAATATGTTAATATTTTCAGACGCCATTATTGTAGTATCATCTAATCTTACTGCAACAGATGCACCATATTCTCCACTACCAACTTTACTTGAAGGTGCAATATACAAATAAACTACTTCAGATTTTCCAGGCTCAACACTTATAACAGAGGGGTTCAAATAAACAAAGTTCGAAGCAGTTCCACTTACAGATAAACTATAACTAGCTACATCTGCACCCAAATTCTCAACTACTATTGGCACTGTTGCACTTGAATCATAATACACTTTAACATTTTTCTCGTCAACTCTCAAAGATGCTTTATAACAAATGTCTCTTGAAACAGTCTCAATACTTATACTATCGCTACTTGCCACTTTTGAGCTATCCTTTGCTACTACATTAACTTTGATACCATATTTTTCTGGACTAACATCAAATCCAGGAGCAACCTTTAAGATTAGTTCTTTCTCTTCACCAGCATCCAACTCAATATTATTTTCACTCAAACTAACCCACTCCGGACCTTCTACGTCCACAAAAAACTCTTTAGAAAATTCACCTTGGTTTCTTACTAAAACAGTATAGTCATTTTCTAAAGAGTTACAAATCTTATCAGAATTTTTCTCTAAACTTAAAAACACATCATAACACTTCTTTACATTAACATTAAACACATTAACTGCCTTTACACTTCCTCTCTCAGGAGTTGCACTAAATGTAACTTGGAAATTTCCCTCCACACCATAATCAGGTACAAACTCCAAATCTACAACTTTCTTATCTCCCGGAGCAATTTCCAACTCATTTTTATTTAAATTAGCCCACAATGGACCATCAACTTCCAGATTATAAACATTTGTAACAGAGCCCTCATTAGCAACTTCAATCTGTACAACTTCTTTAGAATGTTCGCACATATCCACTAAATCTCTCTCGGTGCCAATATCAAAATCATAGCATGCGTCTACATTAAACTTAACAGTTTGAGATTTAACAGAATTTCCATTAACTGGATCAATAACTACACTAAACTCATAATTTCCTTCGTCTTCACAATTCGACTGAACATATGCATATATCTCCTTAGATTCTCCAGGAGATAAAGTTAAACTATTCTGACTTAAAACAACATTTCCAGCATATTCGCCTTCAACACTTAACACATATGCTTCACTGTATCTTCCTTCATTTTTAACCTCAAATCTAAATTTATCAGATTCACAAGGGCAAACATTTTTTTCGTTATCTAATTTAACAAAACTATACTCATAACAATCTTTAACAGGAACATCATGTATTATCTCCTTGCTAATCCCATTAGCATTAGCAATTAATTTCAAAACATAATTTCCTGGATCAATACTAGACATAGGGGTTACATATGTATAAATATGCTTCATTTCTCCAGGCATTAAAACAAATCCAGTAGGCACACTAGTAGCAAAAACTGCAGCACTGCCTGCAGAGGATATACTAAACTCTAATGGCTCATCCCCACTATTCTCTAAAACATCCATAAACAATCCAGTCGATCTAGGACAAACATCTTCCATCCCAGACGAACTAGAATAAAAAGTAAAATCAACACTTGCAAAAACAAACGGAATTATAAATAGTATTGCTAATACAAAAACTATTTTTTTATCACTCATAGTTGAAACCCCCTTTTTATTACTACAAAGAGAAATTCCAATTTAATATAAAAACACTATTGTGATAAAATTATTATAACAAACAATATATTATTTAAAAACTCTTTAAAAATAATTTATAAATAAAAAAAGAAAAAGTTTTAGTAATATGTTTGGTCGTCGTCCAAAACTGGTTCTTCTATCTCGTCACCTTTTCCTAGTTTCTTAGCTACCAAAACGATACCCAAGATTACTAAGATCACTAACAAGATAGCAAATCCAATTTCTAGACCTTGCTTTACATTACTATAGCTAACTCCACTATCGTAGTCAACTACACGAGTTTCTACATCGAACTCTTTCACTATGTTGTTTCCAGCTTTAACGATTATCTTGAAAGGATAACTTCCTTCAGTCAAATCTTCATTCAAAGCAACATATACGAAAGCAGTTCCTTCTTCTTCTGTAACTTTAACAGTTCCTAGGTTTTCTGCACCTTCTACTTCTACGTTGTAATCAACGTTTGGATTTTCAAAGTATACAGTGTAGAAAATACCACTTCCTGCTCTGGTTTCGATGTATGTAGTATCTATAGTTACTTGTGACTCATAATCTACTGCACCAGACCCAACTACAATTGAGTAAACATCCTCAGCCTGAGTTTCTCCATCATTGTAAACTACTTTGATGTATACATCATATACACCAGCAGGAGTTTCTACAGGCAATGCAAGGAATAGGTCTTTGTGCACTTTGTAATCGTCATCGTCATCAGCATCATATTGCTCTTCAGTGTATAAGTCGAATCTGTTTGTTCTTGTAACCAAACCTAATTCTGGAATAGACATCTCAACATAAATGTCTTCTTCCTTTTCTGCACCATTGTTTACAACACCAATGCTTGCAGTTACAGGTTGGCCAGCTTCAAACTCTACACCTTGTCTAAAGTTAACATCATATATCTCTACAAGATGTTTTTCTTTGGAAATGTCCAAATAGATAGTTTTAGACACAACAATGTTTCCATCTCTGTTTCTCATCTTGATTGTTACTGGTTGTTTTCCTTCCAATAAATCCTCATCATCATCAATTTCAATAGTCAACACTCTCTTTCCATGCCAATTTAATCCAGTGTCAAAGTATTCTGTATCTACTTCTTCACCATCAAATTCAACAACTATTTTTGCTTCGTCTTCTACGTAAGATTTCCATTCTACCTCAACCTCTACTTCAGAGTTAAGGTAAACTGGAGCATATATGTCCTCATCACTAAGGTCTACACCACCAATTTGAACATTGGTAATTTCAAGACCTGGTTCTACTGGAAGGACATAATCTACCGCAGAAACACTGCTAAATACCATTGCAACTAGCAAAAATACAGTTGTCAGCAAATTTAAGTATTTGTTCATTCTTTAACCCTCCATAAGTTAATAATTATGTTACACTCGTGTAGTTGTAAAAGCTTTATAAAGCTTTTGGTAACTTAAAATTTCATTAAAATAAGCCCAGAAATCCCAAAAAAGCTTACTTAATCGACTCAAACATAGAATTTAAATCCAACACATATTTTCCTTCACCATATTTATATATTAAAGGACTTCCTTTAAATATCTCAATCAGATCTAATTCATATTTACCTGGTTTTAAGACCCTAATAGACTCTATATCCAAATAAACAGGTTTATCCTCATCTTTCACACCAGTTATCTCTTTAATCTCTTCCTCTATTTGTATTCTTTCCTCTCTAGTAAGCTTAGCAGAAGCCTTTTTTACTTTTTCCAAGGCCTTTTGGCTCATGAAAAAAAAGAACTTACTCCCACAAGAACATCCTTCTAATAACTCTTTAGCTCCATCATCATATAGAGCTCCGCATCTTACACATTGGTGAGGCATTTTTTATTTTGTGAATAAATCAATTCTATTTGGATTCTTTCTTATCTCCCTTACAACATTCGCAGGACCAATAATTGTTAAAGTGTCCCTATTCTTCAAAAATGCATTATAAAATACATTCTTTAAAGCAGTTGTTATTCTAGCATCTTCTTTCCTTTTATTACTTCCGTTTTGATTTGGTTGAATAGTACAAAAAGATATCCCGGAGAATTTCTTAGTAATCTGGGCCATTGTTTGCTCTATTAACTGAGCTTCTTCTTCCGGCTTTAATCTGCCCTGCATTAATACAATCTTATTCTTTTTAACTATATTGAATATCTTCTTAAATTTCTGCTCTGTAGTTAAACCTGCATACTCCCTATATGGCAAATATTGAAAAGATAACATTTTTACTTAACTAGTTTAAAGACCTCCTTATAAAAGTTTTCTATATTTTTTCCTTTTTGAGCTGATATTCCAATCACTTTATATTGTGGAAATGCAGCTTCAATTTTCTTAATATTAGCAGACTTAAGATCTGTTTTATTTCCTACAATTAAAACAGGAATATCTCTAGCTGCTAAATTTCCAATTATAGTAATATTAACCTGTGAATATGGATTCTTGGTAGCATCTAAAACCACAATAACACAATCAACCTTATCTAACCATTTTATTGCTTCTATAACTCCTTTAGTTGCTTCTCTAGCTCTCTTTTTAGCTTTAGTTTTGCTCATCTTATGCTTCAAGAATTCTTCATAATCAATTTTAGTAGCAATTCCAGGAGTATCAATTAAATTAAATGATAACTTCTTACCATCAGCTTCAATAGTTACTTTTTCTTTAATGCTAATCTCTCTAGTCTCATGAGGAATCTTAGATACAGATCCCATTTCTTCTCCTAACCAATCCTTACATATTCTATTAGCTAAAGTAGTTTTTCCTGCATTTGGCGGACCATAAAAACCCAATTTAATGTCCGACCTTCCCTTAAATAATCTAGAAACAAACTTCCCCACAAAATTTTTTAACTTCTTTATCATGCAACATACCCCTTTTATGCTTTAAATTAATTGAACTGAATTAACTTATAAATATTTCTATATCTTATTATTATTTAAACCATAAATATAAATAAAATTCATTAACATTACTTCCATCATTAGCAATTACAACACTACCAACATAAACATTCTCTGCATCAATATCATCTCTTACACTATTCACAGAAAAATCATATTCAATACTATCTGGCAAACTACTATCTAACAATGCATTAATCGAATTATTGCAAATTGAACTTAAAATAATTCCCCCATTAGCATCCAAAACACAATCCCTATATTCATTGTCATACTCAATTCTTTCTAAAATACTATCTCTATAAGTCTTTATAATTTCAGGAGTGCCTTCTTCATGTTTCATATTCAAGGATATTGAAAATAAAACAACCCCCAGTACAATTAGCAATGCAATAACAGCTTCAATTGTTTTCAAATATCCTTTTTTATCCATTTTACCATACTTTGATCAAGATAGCAAGATCGTCAAATTCTCCTCCATTAATTATTCTCTTATCTGCCCAACTTACAACAAAAACATTATCGTTCTCAGTTGCATTATAAACCTCATAACTGTTATTTAAATTACTGAAATCCATATTATCATAAATATAAACAGCAATATCTTTCTTAACTGGATATTTTAATGCTTTTTTAAAATCTAAATAACTCATATTCTTAAGAGCATTAAATTTCTCATCAAAAAACACAAAAAATCTTTCTTCAACACCAACAGTGGCATTATAATTTGTAGCCAAACCTCCAGTAGGAGCTACATTAGTTAAATTAAAAGAATCAGAATACAACAAATACAAAGTGCTAACTCCACCAGTTATAGGGTTATATTTAAACTTAATCTTATCTCCATCCAATTCTCTTTCATCAATAAATCCCAAACCCTCATCCCACAAAGAAATTTGACTAATATTAGCACCCTTTACTCTATTAGGCAATTCAACCTCATAAACCTTATTTCCTTGCCCTTCAATAAAAATAGGATATCTATAAACATAATCAAAACTAGCTTCTTTAAACCCTTTTTCTGCTACAGTTTTTAGATACTCATCACTATAATCTTGACTCAATCCAGGACCAAACCAAATAAAGATTAATAATAGAAATATAATGAATATTCCAAAACTAACTATCCAATCTATTTGAACTATCCCCCTTTTCATTTTATACACCAACCACAAGAGTAAATAAAGTATATCCAACAACCATTAAAATAAATGAATGCTTTAATCCATACTTCAAATTACCTTCTGAAAATTTACCAACCATCAACCCAGTAAAAAAACCCTGAATCAAAATTAAAAATATAAAAATGACATTAAAATCAATAGCAGACGGATAAACAGTAGTATTAGTTAAGTCTGCAGGATTTGTATATCCTGTAGTTACCCCAGTTAATACAGATCCACTAACATCCATAAGTTGTGGCAATAAATAGACCTGTAATACAATCATTATAGCAATAAACATAAAGAATATTAAATATCCTTGCATTGTTTGAGAAAATATATTTGCTCTCCTCTCTTCCTTTATCTTTTTTATTTGTAAAACCGAAAAGGTCACAGACTCCAATACTTTATCTATATGACCTCCACTTTGTTCTGCCTCTATAACAATAGCCATAGACCTCTTTATTAGAGCATTATTGGTATCTTTAGCAAATCTCATAAATGCATCTCTTAACGGAATCCCCCATTCTATTTGATGGACAAGTTTCTTTACATAAGGACTCAATGCTCCATAATCTCCATCTCTAACCTCGATGATAGCCTTAGAAATTGGAATTCCAGTTCTAACACTATCTGAAATAGCTCTTACAAACTCCAAAAACTTTTCTTCTAACTCTTTATTTCTTTTACTTTCTTGAATTATATCAACCCAAAACTGAAAAGCCCCAACAAAAAAAGCAAATCCAATCAAAGGCTTAAACCACCTTGACCCTTCAGGCATAAGTTTAAAGAAAGCAAAAATTAAGATAACAAAAGCTAAGAACAATCCTACAATGTGACCTATTTTTAGTTTCATCTTAAACAGCCTCGGATTTACTTGTTTCTAAAAACAACATAAACAATATATTCAACAATGGCAACAAAACAAATGTCCCCAATGTAGCGACCATACCTACTGAGATTCCTGCAATTTCAGGAGAAACTTTTTCTAATATTGCTAAAGTAACTACAAACAATAAAGGACCAGTAATCAAAAACCCTGTATAAATCTCAGAATACGTTGCAATAGACTCTAGATATTTCTTTTGTGAAAATCTATACTTAGTTAAAATATCATCTGCCTTTCTACTCAAATACTCCCTTATATCTCCCCCAGTTTCAATTGAAGATATCATACCTTGAAATAATTCTTTTAATTCAGCAGACGGAGTAGTATTAGCAACAATCCTTAAAGCATTAGACAAACTATATCCAAATAAATTAAGGTAATTCAACACCCTCTTAAACTCAACACTCAACTCATCATACTCCTTAGAGTCAACAATCAACTGAAATATCTTTACAGGATGCGCTCCAGATCCCGCTACAGCAGACATATGAACAATAGCAAAAACTAGTTCTTGATCTATCTTTGCTTTTCTTTCATTTGCAATCATGAATGGATAGCTATACATGATCACAAAAACAATTCCAGAAAAGAGTATAGAAATAATAAAAGCCAATAAAATATTCATAGTCAACAAAAAACTAATTATTAAAGTTATTGGAAACGCAACAATACTGGAAAACAATATCATTCCAACATAAGTTCTAAATAATACGTGAATATTAGATGCAATTAATGCTTCTGCCAGTTTCTTTAAATTTGGCTCAAACCTCTTAATAAAATAAGAAGATATATTGCCCATAAAAAAATTAGATAGTTTAGAATAAAAATTCGTTTTATAAGTTTCAAATTTCTTGCCTACATCTTCCTCTTTCTTTTTCTTTTTGCTTTTTTTCCTCTTAGCAAATTCCTTAAGTTTCTTTTTATCTAGATCCAATTCTTTAATATATTTAGATTTCTCTAAAGCTCCAACTTTAACGATATTTCTCTTCTTTTCACCAGAAACATGCCCAATTATTTTCTTCATTCTATCCCAAATCTTCTTAATGCTTTAGCCGGATCCTTGTAATACTCATTAATATGCTCCTGAACAGCATGGAAATCAATTACTCCATTGTAATAAAGTGCATTCAAAAACATAGTTCTCTTTTTCCATTCATTATAAATCTCATCTTCACTTATACCCATCTCATAAACTAAATTCTTAAAAATATAACTCTCAGCTGCATAAACAAAACTATCCTCCCTAGGATCCCAAACAAAAGGTTTGTTTAACACATTACCCTTTTTATCATCAATTGAAATTATTTCCACAACCTCCTTCAACCTCCTAACTGGTTTTCCATGCACTCTCGTATGCATCATCGTCAATACAACATCCATAGTTTCAACTAAAGAGGAAGATAAATTAATTGGCGGAGTTTCCAATCTTTTAATCATAGTTTCTACTGAATTTGCGTGCATTGTACCAAATGATGGGTGACCAGATGCCATTCCCTGGAACAATACATAAGCCTCGGCACCCCTAATCTCACCGACAATAACATAATCCGGATTCTGCCTAAAACTTTCTTTCAACAAATTAAACAAACTAACTTCACCATATTTTTGTCCAACTAAGTTGGCTAAACCGACTCCTTCCCTTGCAACAGAAGGCAACCAATTATCGTGCTCCAAATTTAACTCTCTTGTATCTTCTATCGAAACAATTCTTGCTTGTGGAGGAATAAAGAATGTCAATGCATTTAACAAAGTAGTTTTACCAGATGCAGTCCCACCAATCAACATAACATTCTTCTCATACTCAATTAACATCCAAAGATAAGCTAGAATTTCTGATGACACTGTTCCTAGCTTCATCAATTGCACTGGAGTCCACGGATTCTTAGTAAATTTCCTAATCGTAAATGTTGGTCCCCTAGAAGATATATCCTCTGTGAAAGTAGCATTTACCCTTGACCCATCAGGCAATGCCCCATCCAATAAAGGAGTAGCATATGAAATATATTGTCCAGCCCTTTCTGCAAGCTTCTCAACAAAAGAAGCCAATTCTTTTATTTCCCTAAATATAACATTTGTTCTTAAATTTCTATATTTCCTGTGCACCACATATATAGGATACTTTGCACCATTACATTCAATATCTTCAATGAAGTAATCATTCATCAAAGGTTCAACTTTTTCTAATCCAACAAAATCTCTATAGATATAATACATAATTTTCAAATAAGAATCTTGAGAAATTGTAATCCCCAACTCACTTAATAAAACCTTAACATTCTTTTCCAAATACTCAATAATGCTATCCTTTTTATTTATTCCAATATAACTAATATTAATTAATTCTTTTATTCCTTCTTCTAATAAATTCAATATCCTACGTTCTTCTCTATCTAAAAAAGGCTCCTCAACTTGATAGATTAATTCCTTCTCTTTATCATCCCAATATATATGAGCATATGCAAACGGAGGCATTAATGGATACCTAACATCTACCTCAGTTCTTTTAACATCTGGAAAACTTGGCAACTCTTTTACTTTCTCTATCCTAAATATTGTCTTTCTCTTTTCAGGCAATTCAGGCAAACTTTTCCTTTTTTGCGGAAGTTCTTTTAATTTTTTCTTTATCATAGTTGAACTATCGCTATTTCAGTAAGCGATCCTCCTGAACCTTTATTTAGAATAGAAAGCTTAGTATCTCCCGAAACTCGGCTAGATCCATCATAAGTTATATTTACCAACCCACTATAATTTAATAAAAGATTAACTGAATATTTACCTTTAACTCCAGTTGTATCAGTTAATATATGTAAATTTCCTTCATCAACAACAACACCGATCTCTGAAATTATACTAGAACTTTCAATTGACCATTCAATCACATCATTAGCTTCATCTATAACAAAATCTCCCCTTCCAATTTTCAAACTAACTGTTCGTTTTGAACCAGGGCCTTCATGAAAAACATCCCTTATAGTTCCATCTAACTCAATCATTAAGTTTTTAGTTTGCCTAACTGTATAACTATCCTTCATCTTTTGTATAGCAGGCAAACCTGCAGCCAGAACTATAGTCAACAACACAATACCCAACGCCATATATAAAATTGCAGATATCCAGATATCACCCTTTTTACTCATAAACTAATTTTTAGAAAATTTCATTTAAATAAGTTTCTAAAATAAAAAAAGAAAAAGTTGTTATTAGAACTCAACTTCTTGCAATGCACACTCTACATCACAACCATTAGCTACATCTGAATGTACTTTAACTGCATACTTTGCTTTTGTACAATCTGTATGACCCGTTAAAGTTGCTGTTCCTGTGCCATATCCCGAGATTGCACCAGTGCTTGCATTTCCTAACGTAGAACCGTCAGCAGCATAAAATATCACAGTCACATCTCCAATACTATCACTCCCAGAATTCACTAATTGAACAACACAATCGTTTGAAGTAATATTTGTAGTCGCACTTAACGCACCAACTAAACCTAAACATTTATTTTGTGCATCAACTGTACAATCTGTTGTATCTGTTTGATCTTTAACTGTTCCACTAATCCACGTAATAACTAACACTGCTAAAACAATAGTAAAACCAATAATTAAAACAGTAGCAATCAATGGCGAAATACCTTTCTTATTCACTAACAAAATAACACACCTCCTTTTTTATTTTATAATTATTTTCTAATAAAAATAAATTTCTACAATATTTAAACCTTTTGGTTAACAATTAATAACAATCTCTTGAGATTTTTCAACACAGTGTCTTGTAGTTCCACCTGCCCTAATCATTGGAACTATTTTAACATTAAGATCTCCGCTAAAACTATCTGGAACTAATGTACTTAACTTAACTTTTATCCCTTGTTGAATTGCCTGCGCAATTTCTTTTGTATCTGTTTGATTATTGCTACTTACTGTAACCCTAAAACTTGCCAACTTAACATCCCCATTATTTGAAACCTCAAACGCTAAAATATTATAGCCCCCAATTGTACTACTAATACATCTCCCATTCGAAACACTAAAAGAAACATCACTCAAACATACTTGCTCAGCATCAACTTGAGATTTTTCTACATTTTCAGCAATTAACTCTCCATACCACCAAAAAATCAAAAAAGCAATAACAATAACTAAGGCAACCAGCAATATACTAGCAATTAACGGTGATACACCCCTTTTATCATTCATAACAAAACAATATAAAAATGACTATTTAAAAGTTTTGGTAAGTAATTAAGTTGGCACAATACCTCCACATGGATCTGGACTAAAGCCATCAACACAACACCAACCACCATAATAAATAGTTCCTGTACAATTACATCCTGTATCCGGAATAATATTTCCTTTCAAACAAAGACTACATACAGAATCAGTCCCATCGCAATTATCATCCAAACCATTTCCACATTTTTCCAAAGCACCAGGATACACATTAGCCCTATTATCATCACAATCATCATACCCCTGGAAGTTAGCTATAGCAGAATAATCGCAACCACTACTAGCACTCTCCTTAACATAACCATCACCATCATCATCTGTACAAACCACATAACAAGCATTATTCAAAAAACTAAAATCATCAATTACCAATTTCCTATTCTCACAAAAAATTAGATCTCCTTCAGGATCAGGTTTTATCCAAGGAATAATCTCTAATTTAACAGCACTAGTAGTTGAACCAGAACCCTCAGATTCATTACAATCAAAAAGACTGTCCATATCTGCACTCAAACTATAATCTGCATCTAAATTCAAATAAAAATCCTCCCCATCACTGGGGATCACAGATATATTATCATATTCACACCATTGCAAAGCAGAAATATTTGTTACTCTTCCAACAGTTAATTTATATAAAGAATAATCTCCATTATTATCAATTTTCATTTCTAATCTTCCATTTCTTTTGCATACTTGCTCAATCGAAACAGAAACATCATTACAATAATCAACATTATTGCTATTCTCACTAAAAAAATGTTCAGAAATAGTTTCTGCTTGATCAACAAAAACAGGAATAACTAGCATGGCAATAGCAATTGAAAATGATATAATTAAAATCCAAGATATTAATGGCGAGATACCTCTTTTCATAATTTCTAATCCACGACTTTCCTTTTTATATATTTCCATTTTATGAAACTAGTTGTTGAACATTCCCAGACAATAATGGCTCCCAACCTTCTCCAGACTGACCGAATTCAACCTCTCTTTCTCCAGAACTTGTTCTTATAATAACTTTAAACTCCGGCCCATCAGTCAAATTAAACGGATGAATAACCCCCGCAATACTTAGATTAAAAGGATTATTATTTAAATTAAATCCAGTCCAACCCTCTCCAAATTTCTCAGAAGTTACAGGAACATTATAAATAAACTCTTTTCCACCAATCCTAACCACAATATCTTGCACTAATTCTTGATTCGCACCTAAAACCGTCTCACCATTTATTACTCCAGAACTATCTAAATAATTTTTAATGGTTATATTACTTCCATTCCCGTAAATATACAACAACCCCAAATTAGGATTTCTCTTTTTTGCATATTCTAGATAAGCTCTTGTAAAATTATCTAGATTAACATAAACATCATCCTTATTTTCTAACGCATAATTAATAACAAAACTAGATTCTCTCAAATAATTCTGAGAAACCATATCAAAATCTTCCCACAAAACAGGCTCTTCAATAGTATTTACCTTATGTGTAACTCCAACAATACCTAAAGAAATTACCAAAGCAATGACCAAATAAAACTGACCTCTTTTATTCATAAAAAACTAATTATTTGTCAACTTTAAATATTTAACGATTAAAGTCTAAAATATCTCTAATCAAATCCTGCAACTCAATAACCTCTTCCTCTAACTTATCTGCATAATCATGGATTCTCTCTTTTATAATATAATTGTTGTAAATTTTAAACAAAAACTCTAAAAATTTAGTATGCTGCCATTTATTTCTATAATCCAATTCTAAATCTGCTTTCAAAAAAATCTCCACCTTGCCTTTAACTAAATTATCAGACATACTATTAACTTCAGTTAAATTAAATTCTGCATTAATATTAAACTTAAAGTAATCAGTAACCTCTTTCTCACCAATAAACTTAAACACAATTTCATGTCCTTTATCTTTTACCTTATCTGTATATTCTTTTTCCTGAAAATCATAATCATTATCACTAAACCAATCTTTAGATTCTTTATATAACCTGTCTAGATCAAAAACACCTTCATATCTTATTTGTATCCCTGGCCCACCAGTAACCTTAACTTTTTTTCCTATCATTAAAGAAATTTTTATTTTAAAGCTTAATAAATCTTACTCTTTACAAGAATCACACAACCACTTTCCTCTTATTTTTTCTAATGGCCCATAAGAACCACAAGACTGACATTTCCCCTCTATTGTTCCTTTCAACATAGATTTTCTTTCACTTTCTCTTATCTTAAAACTATCAATAAACAAATCATACAAATCTGGCTGTATACTTAATATATCTTTGTTAGTCAACAATCCAACAAAAACACCTTTATCAACAACAGGCAATCTTCTTATTTCCTCTTTTTTCATTAAATTCATAGCATCATACAAATCTAAATCAGGATCAACATGTATTGGTTTCTTAGTCATAACCTTACTAACAGGAGTTTTCTTCACATCTAAATTCTTAGCCAAAACCTTAGTTAGCAAATCTTTCTCAGTAATAATTCCAACTAATTTTTCACCTTCCATAACAACTAAACTGCCCACATTATGCTTAATCATCTTTTTAACACAATTAGAAATAGTTTCTTCTGGCTCAACACATACTGGATTGCTCGTCATAGCATCCGCAACCTTAATCCCTGTTTTTATCATCTTAAAAAATATGAGTAAATATAAATTAATAAGCTTATCTATTTGAATAAAATCCATAACCACCTAAAAGAGACAAAACCAAAAACTTTATAAACCGTTCATTTATCAAAACAATAGCTCCGGAGGTTCTAAAAAATGTCAGATAAACAACCAATCTATATTCTTTCAGACGACTCTCAAAGAACAATAGGGAGAGACGCTCAAAGAAACAACATAATGGCTGCTAAAATAGTAGCAGAGACTGTAAGAACAACATTAGGTCCAAAAGGCATGGACAAAATGTTAGTAGACAGTCTAAACAATGTCACCATCACAAATGACGGTGTAACAATTCTAGATGAAATGGCAATAGAGCACCCAACAGCAAAGATGATTGTTGAGGTTGCAAAAACACAAGAAGATGAAGTTGGAGATGGAACAACTACAGCAGTAGTTTTAGCAGGTGAACTACTAAAAAACGCTGAAAAACTATTAGATGAAAAAATACATCCAACAATAATTACAAAAGGCTACAGAATGGCCGCAGAAAAAGCTCAAGAATTCTTAAACGAAATTGCAGAAGATATCACAATAAATGATGAAGACTTACTAAGAAACATAGCTTCAACTGCAATGACTGGAAAAGGAGTAGAATCTGCAAAAGCAAAGCTTGCACAAATATGTATAGATGCTGTAAAACAAATCACAGATGAAAAAGCAGATCTAGACAACATAAAAATAGAGAAAAAAGTTGGATCAGGAATATCAGACTCAGAGTTAATTCAAGGAATAGTTCTAGACAAAGAACGTGTCCATTCAGAGATGCCACAAAGAATCGAGAACGCTAAAATCGCTTTGATAGACACGCCTTTAGAAATCAAGGACACTGAGATTGATGCAAAAATCCAAATAACAGATCCAGCACAACTACAATCATTCATCGACCAAGAAGAAAGCATGTTAAAAGCAATGGTTGACAGAATAGTTGAAGCTGGAGCAAACATTGTAATATGCCAAAAAGGCATAGATGACATGGCACAATACTTCTTAGCAAAAAACAACATTTACGCAGTTAGACGTGTAAAAGAATCAGATATGAGAAAAATTGCAAGAGCAACAGGTGCAAGAGTAATCACAAACCTAAAAGAACTAAAATCAGAAGATTTAGGTAGGGCAGGATTAGTTGAAGAGAAAAAAGTTGGCGATGAAAGTATGACATTCATAGTAGAATGTGAAAATCCAAAAGCAGTTACAATCTTAGTAAGAGGCGGAACAGAGCACGTAGTTGATGAAGTTGAAAGAGCAATAAAAGATGCTTTAGGAGATGTAGTATCTGCTTTAAACACAGGAAAGATAGTAGCTGGTGCAGGTGCTCCAGAAATAGAAGTTTCAAAAAGACTAAAGGGATTTGCAAATAGCTTATCAGGCAGAGAACAACTTGGAGTATTAGCATTCGCAGATGCTCTTGAAGTAATTCCAAAGACACTTTCAGAAAATGCTGGATTAGACCCAATAGACATGTTAACAGAACTTAAAGCAAAACATGACAACAACGAAAAATGGGCAGGCATTGATGTATTTGAAGGCAAAGTAATAAATTCCTGGGATGCTGGAGTTATTGAACCATTAAAAGTAAAGACACAAGCAATTAAATCTGCATCAGAAGTAGCAGAACTAATCCTAAGAATTGACGACATAATAGCAAGCTCAGGAAAATCTAATGACAACCAAAACATGCCCTCAATGGGCCCAATGATGTAAAGAAACTTTTATAAAAACTTATTTCTATTTTTTATTATGCTTTTTAAAAAAAAGAAATCTAGAATAACTAGAATCATTGAAGAAATCGAAAAAAAACTATCTGAACGAAAATTCTCAGAAGCCATGTCAAAATATTTAGATTTAGAAAACGAATATTCAAGATTATACAAAGAAGCAAAAGAACATTACAAAGAACCATACAAAAAAACAAAAAACAAACTACTAATTTTAATGAAAATAAGAGAGATACTAGCTCTAGTAAAAACAGATAATCTAGAATTATTAAAAGAAAAACTTACAGACCTTTCTGATTTAGTAAACTCACAACCAGACTTACCAGAAAGATTCCTAACTTACATCCAACACCATTATGATCAATCATTAAAAGCATATTACTACAAACTACACAATCACCAACTAGATTTAATTTTAGAAGAGATTTATGCAAAATTAGCTGAAGAGAATTACGAAGAAGCACTTTCATTATTTCCGGAACTAATGCATCAGTTCAACGAAATGTCCAAATATCACAGAAACGAAAAACTACTAGCAGAATTAGAAGAACTAAAATCCCACATAAAAGTTAGCTTACTAAAAAAACATGCATTTTCAGAACCAGCAAAAATAAACACAAGGAAAATCAAACAACAACTAAAGAAAGGAAAACTATGGAAAGAGTTTAGCATTCGAAAAACCAATTCAAAAAAACAAACTGAAATACCAGAAATAAAACCAGATCAAGCAGACTTTCCAGATATTTCTACTCTTAAAGAATTAATAAAGAAAAACGAACACCTAAAAGCAAAACTTGCATTAGATAGTTTACTTCCAAACTAATTCTAAAATAAAATCGAATTTAAAACCCCAACCAAACTAGGCAATCCTGTTGCAAACAAATCTCCCTTTAAATCATAAGTGTGTTTAGAACTTCCTTTATCAACAAATTCTTCCTTGATAAATCCTGCACCAAAAGAAGCCAAAACCCCAGTCATTTGTTTAATAAATTCACTATCTGTAAACTTTCCTGCAATTCCATAAGACGTTTCATAAATCACTAGTCCCGCACCAGCATGCAATCTTTTATCTTTTTGATCGCCAAATATTACTAAAGTACTTAAAGCCGTTACAGGAACATCATAAGCTAATTTCTTTCCAAAACTATTGCCCAAACTATTCTTCAATGAACCAGAATCAAAAGGCTCTAAAATAGTCAAACTAGAAGTTAAATCAAAATCATTTTCTACACTTATCCCAAACCCTTCCTCGTTAAGGATACTATAACTTCTAATCCTCTGATCTACTACATCATTTACTAGATCTCCTACTTCAAATTGTTTTTGAAATTCTGGAGATTGTTCAATAAAATCAAATACATAATTTAATCCAAATTCATCTTTTCCATCAGGATCTACTAAGTTTAAAGGATTATTAGAAACATAAGAGTAAGGATGATTATCTTCAACAGGATCAACAGAAGTAAATCTACCTAAGTTTGAATCATAATATCTAGCATTAAAATAATATAAGTTTGATTTATCTAATTCTTTGCCAGTAAAACTATGTTTTATTCCAGTATTCTCCATTACTTGCCCAAAAGGTAAAGACTTAAACTTCTCTTTCACATTTCCTTGTTCATCTGTTGTTAACCTATTGCTTCCCAATCTATCAGCATGATAATATTTTATTCCATCATTATTCTTGCTAGCTATTAATTTATCTCCAGCATAAAAATAAACATTCATTTCTGAAGTTAAACTTTTATCTAGAACATTAGTTTCATAACTCCTTGGAATTATAACTTCCTCGGCAATAGAAATAGGTAGAACTAAAAGTAAGACAATTACCCGCATCACACCTCTTTTCATAACATAGATTAAAACAAGCAATATAAAAAAGTTAATTAATCATTAATAAGTAATAACAAAACCAAAAGACTTATAAATAAAGCAGATATCTTAAAAATAAAATGTTTTCCGACTTATATCATCTGGCACAAGAAAACCCACAGTATAGACAACTTTTTCTAGATCAATTACCAAGGGATCCAATAGTAATCTCTGGAATAATCTACCATCCATTAGATCCAGAAGAAGAGTTCAGTATGGAATGTCTTCAATTTCTAGATGAAAAAGATAGACCAACTAAAAATGTTATCTTAGTTTATCCAACAGCATTCAACCAATATAACTTCTCTGAATTCATGTGTGCATTACAAGACCATGAATATTTACATGCAAACCAAACCCAAGAGGATATAATAAAAAGAGAACTTGAAGCATATTTAAACCAATTATCAAGAATTAGATCTGGAGAAAGAAAAGTCAGTCCATCATACAAAACAAGCATAGTTACAATAATAAACGAATTATTAAAAGAATACGTAGAAAACAAATAAAAAAACTTATAAAACCTCTTTCTAATTCAATTCTATGTTTAAATTCTTAAAAGAAAAACTAAAAGGCGCAGTAAAAGGTATATCGAGAGAAATAGAAGAGAAAGCAACAGAAGAAGTTCTCACAACAGAACCAGAGCCAGAAGAAATAATTGAAAAAAAATCTCTTTCTCAAAAGATAAAAGAAAAAATAACAACAAAGAAAATCTCAGAATCTGAATTTGAAGAACTATTCTGGAATCTTGAACTTATATTATTAGAAAACAACGTAGCAACAGAAGTAATTGAAAAAATAAAAGAATCTCTAAAAATGGATCTAGTTAACACTCCTTTAGAACGTAAAAAAATAGAAACTATAATCCAGTCTAGTTTAAAAGAAACAATACAAAACCTATTCAAAGAAAACGATTTTGACTTAATTGAAGAAATAAAAAAATCAGAAAAACCTTACGTAATTGTTTTACTCGGAATAAATGGATCAGGAAAAACAACCACAATAGCAAAATTAACCCATCTATTAAAATCAAATAATCTTTCTGTAGTTATAGCAGCTGCCGATACATTCAGAGCAGCAGCAATTGATCAATTAGAAACATGGTCAAAAAAACTAGATGTAAAACTAATAAAACATGATTACGGCGCAGATGCAGCTGCAGTAGCATTTGACGCAATAAAACATGCAAAAGCAACAAAAAAAGATGTAGTTCTAATTGATACCGCTGGTCGTATGCACTCAAATGTAAACTTAATAGACGAACTAAAAAAAATAATTAGAGTTTCAAACCCAAACTTGAAAATATTTGTTGGTGAAAGCATAACTGGAAATGATTGTATAGAGCAAGCAAAAACATTTGATGAAGCAGTTAATATTGATGGCATTATTTTATCCAAAGCAGACGTAGATGAAAAAGGCGGAACTGCAATATCTATTTCTTACGTAACAGGCAAACCAATATATTACTTAGGTACAGGCCAAAATTTGGGTGACTTAGAAAAATTCAGCATTGATAAACTAATGCAAAGTTTAGATTTAGAATAATAATTTACAAACGATTACTTATCTACCCATAATTTAGAAAAATAAAAAAATTAAGAATTATTCATCATCTTCATGATCATCTCCAGAACTATCACTGTCATCACTTCCAGAATCACCATTGTCATCTTCAGCATCATTAGCACCTTCTCCGCCGCCACCTGAATCACTTTCAATTACGCCTTCTTCAGCACCTCCACTGTCTGTCAAACTAGCATTTTCTACATCATCTTCATCATCATGATTTGCATTTTCATTATGGTGGTCATTTGTCTCGTTATCCCATATTGCTATTCTGTTAGAATGGCCTTCACCCTCTCCTATCTCAGACTCATTATCATCCTGTCCATGTCTTTCTTGCTCTGTTTCTTGTTCCATTTCTTGTTCCCTTTCCTGTTCTCTTTCAATTTCTATCTCTAATTCACCACTTCTATTTCCAAACTTTCTAATCATCTCATCAATAAATGCCAAATCTTCTTCTGTAAAATCGCCCTTAGCTTTAACTTTAATCTTTAACTCATTATTAACCACTTCAATCTTTCTCAAATGTTCTTCCACTTTAACTTTAATTTCTGTTTGATTTGTTTCATTTATTTTCTGCTTAATGTTCAATAATAACTTTTCGTGGTTTTCTTCTGCTTTTTTCATTGCTTCAATATTTCCTTCCAAAGCCATGGCTCTAGCTTCTGCTAATCTTTCTTCAGCAAATTCCAATTCTTTCCTAATTTTTGCTTCTTCATTAAATGTAAATGCTAAACTTAATTCTTCCATAGCTAAATCTAGGAAATAGAAAAAACTATCTGGAGTAGTTCCAGGATCTGCTATAGATTCATTTAGCAAACTATCATTAACTAAAACACTGGAGTTATCTGTTATATTCAAAACACTGTCATTAGTTTCATTTAAAGCATAAGCAGGACTCAAAAAAACCATCAACATCACAATAATCAAACTAATCCCTCTTTTCATTTTAAACTACCTCCTTACTAGAAAAATAAGCTTATTCATTTAAAAAACTATCTTTTAAAATTAAAACAAAAGAAATATTTTCAATTCCTTTTCTTTCTAAACACTCTAGCACTGCCAACAACAATACCAGTTACTAATAACAATGACAAAATATAACTCATTGTTTCACCCAAACCAATAGCTTCACCTGCACCAACAACAGCAGCAGTTATTGTGTTAAACAATCCTTTATTGCTGGTTTCTTGTTGATTATTATCTTCAGCAACACTTGTTCCTAAATTGCTTCCACTTTCTTCACTAACAACTTCACCATTATTTTCTTCTGTATTATTTGTTTCATTCCTTACTCCAGTAGTGCCTGTATATGTATTTCCGCCACCCCCAGTAGTTGGAGTAACAGTAGTTTGAACTGCTAAAATACTAAATGATTTTTCTCCAGAAACAAACTCATGCTCTACACCTTCTGAAATTAAAGCAATTTGACCAGCACACCAAGCTTCATCTTGGTAATGCTCGCTTACATAAACTATAATATCTGCTCCATCTACAACACCATCATCATTCAAATCTAAATCTTCATTCATAGCCCCATTCTCATCTCTATGCCTAAAATATTCTTTAAACATACCATACAAAGTTGAATTATTTCTTAATTCTTCAGTTTGACTAAAAATTACAATATCTGTTAAATCAACTTCTCCATCTTGATTCAAATCTAAATCAGAACCGTGTTCTGTACCATTCGGGAAATTATTTTCAACTACAGCTTCTAAAAACATTCCTTCCATCACACCACAATAACTATAAATTCCATAATCTTCATATTGATCTTCTCCAGCTGCAAACAATTTAGCTTTTACTTTATAATCTCCTGGATTTACATCACTTGTAGTGTGCCATGTTACAGTATAACTTATTTCTGGACCTTCTGTGTATGCACCAGCATACCCATATCCATAACCTTCACCAAAATAATATCCATAACCATATCCATACCCATAACCATAATCAACTCCAAAACCATGGCCAAAACCATATGGAACATTAAAATTAACTAAAACATCAAGATCTAAACTACAATCTCCTAAACTTCCATCATTATAAACTCTACAAGTTTCAGAAAAATTATTTGGCCCTGTAATTATTAAATCAGCATATTTTACTGGCAAATATTGATCAGGGCTTGTTAATTCAACATCAACATTAAAACTAACATCTTGACCTTGTGCAGCATCTTCAATATCAGAGATATTTAACCTTACTGCTGATGCAGGTCCTAAGAATACTAGCATAACAATAATGATACTAGTAAGAACAAAACTTGTAATTTTATGTTGCTTCATATCCATTTTATTGTTCCCTATTATTTTATAAAGATTTTGGATTTTGATTTTTTTACTTTGTATTAGTAGTTAATATAGAAACATTTATAAAATTATTCTTTTTTCTTTTTTGTTATGAAATATACCCTAATGATCATAAAAAAGAAAAGTTTGCCTGGTTTAATTGCTAGACTTTTTTCTCGCAAATTTGAAACCCATACATTTTTTGGCAGAGATTATTTTATTGCAGAAAAATTAGAAAATCTAGATACACTTGCACAAGGTTCTGGAATAACTCAATTCATAGATAAAACAGTTAAATATACTTTAAAGGAAGATAGAAACTTTGTTTATGCAACACTTCGAACTCAATATCCAAACTACTTTGACTCTGTTGCTATTGGCCTAGCTAAACTACAAGAAAAATTACCTGCTCTAGAAGAAGATGATAGTGATGATTATTTAGTCATTAATAGCCATAGTTACTCAGTTAGATATGCAGGTGTAGCTGAATTTAATGATGACATAAGAAAAAGAGTAAGATCTGATTTGAAAGAGTTAATTGAAGAAGCCTACAAAACAAAAGAACTTGCTGAAGAGTTTGGCTTAAATATTTCAAAATTTCCAAAAGTATTTAATACTCGTATAAATTTTGTAGAAGAGAAGAGGATTGTATATTAGAAAATGAAACTAGTTGTTATGATTCCTGCGTATAATGAAGAAGAAACCATTGGAAAGGTTATAAGAGAGATACCGAGAGAAATATCTGGCGTAGATAAAGTTGAAGTTTTGGTTGCAGATGATGGAAGCACTGACAAAACAGTAGAAGTTGCTAGAGAAGCTGGTGCTGATCATGTTATTTATAATAGAAAAAATTCTGGATTAGCTTTTACTTTCCAAAAAGCAATAGATTATGCTTTATCTTTAGGAGCCGATATTATTGTTAATACAGATGCAGATTTTCAATACAACCAAAAAGAAATTCCAAAACTAATAAAGCCAATCTTAGATGGAAAAGCAGATATTGTTTCAGGGGATAGGCAAGTTAATAAATTAGACCATATGGTCCCTGCTAAAAAATATGGGAATATAATCGGAACAAAAGTTGTTGAAAAAGCTGCAGGTTATAAAATAAAAGATGCTTCCTCTGGTTTTAGAGCATATTCAAAGGAAGCTGCCTTAAAATTATTTGTTACTTCTAGCCACACTTATACTCATGACACACTAATACAGGCTTCTCGTAAAAATTTGAAAGTTGTAGAAGTTCCTGTTGAGTTTCGTAAAAGAAACGGAAGTTCTAAGCTAATAAAATCTGTTCCCTCACATATCAGGAAAAGCATGGAAACTATTGTTCGTAATACTTTAATGTACAATTCAATGAGAACTCTAGGTATGATTGGATTGTTTTTAGTGGTTTTAGGTTTAATTCCAATTTTAAGATGGTTTATTTTAACTTATATTTTACATTCTGGTGGACAATATATTCAATCAGTTATACTGGGTACATTACTAGTTATTTTTGGTGGACTAGTGATTGGTCTTGGATTTTTATCTGATTTGGTTGCAATAAATAGAAAGTATTTAGAACAAATATTATATAAAACAAAAGAAATTTGGTTGAGAAGATGAAAAGAAAATTACTGGTGATAGCATCTACATTCCCCCGTTGGAAAAACGATACTATCCCCCCATTTGTATATGAACTTTCAAAAAGATTAACCGATGAGTTTGATGTAACTGTTTTAGCACCTTCATTTCCTGGATCAAAAAGATTTGAGATTATGGACGGAATGAAAGTGTATCGTTTTAGATATTTTTTTAATAAATTTGAGAAATTAGCGGGTTCTGGTGGGATTTTGCCAACATTAAAGAAAAATAAGTTGTATTATTTTACAGTACCCTTTTTCTTTTTAGGGGAGTACTTAGCTG
>CAZQVG010000004.1:0-22380 GCA_964596705.1 Candidatus Woesearchaeota archaeon
ATTCTTATTTGCTTCATTAATTCTCAATTCTGCTTCAGTAATCTTCTTCAAAACACTTTTCAAATTAACATCATTCATTCTTATGTCTTCTTCCCTCATCAAAATCTTCTGATTCAAACTCTCTAAATTTAAATCACCCTTATGTTTAACATCTTCTTCCAAAGAATTAATTTCTTGCTGCAACCTTTCAATTAACTCCTTATTTTTAGCCCTATTCTCAAGTATATTCCTCAAATTATTTTCAATTAATTCAATCTCTTTAACTAAATTATCTCGTTTAATTTTAATTTCTTCAATTGAACTAATTTCCTTTTTCAGATAATCCAACTTCTCCCTAACAACTTTAAGCTTTTCTTCAAACTCATTTAAATTAGCTTTCAAATTAGCAAACCTAGCTTTTTTCTCATCTCTCTCATTAACCTTATCAATTAACCCGGAAACCATAAATTCCAACTCTTTTTTACGTTCTTTTAATCTAGAAACAACAATCTTAGAGTTACTTACAATCCTTTCATACTTATCAATCCCGAAAACCTTTCTTATAATATTTAATCTCTCCTCACTATCCCCCAACAAAATAGATTTCATCTCTTCTTGAGGCGTATAAATAGTATAATTATAAATCAAAGACTTAGACTTTGTAAGGTATTCTTTTGGATAATTAAATAATTCCAATACTTTCTGCTTTAATTGCACAGCAGTTCCTTCAAAGTTAACACCATCAACACCAATATACCCAAAATCTTGACTGACCCCATTCTTACCTCTTTTTAAAGTTCTTTTAATAACCACATCTTTTCCATTTATCTCAAAATTTAATTCAACACTCCCACTATCTGCGCCATGTCTCAATAAAGAATTACCAGATAAAGATCCCCTTCTCAACCCAAACAATACAAAATCAATAGCCAACAATAAACTAGTTTTCCCACTTCCAATATTCCCGCTTAATAAAACATTCCCAACTGGAAAAACAATTTCCTGCTCAACATAACTTCTAATATTTTTTAATTTTAATTTCTTAATTATCATTTTCTAAATCTAAAACCTTCAAAGCATTCCTAACTACCCTTTCTTCAAAGTCTAAATTTTTCTCGCCTTCTTGCTTCTCATCACTTAAAACCTCTAATAACCCCTTTACTAAATCCCCATCAAGATTACTTTCCTTAATCAAGTTATTTTCTATTTCCTCAACACTCCCCCTTCCAACATTTAATTCTTCAACTTCCCTAACTTTTAATCCAGAACTATTTCTTAAAACAACAAAAGCATTTTTTAATTCTTCATTTAGCTTATTAAAATCAATGTCAGAAATTTTACCAGAACTTAATGTTCCTACCAACCTTATTAAAACAATTTTTCCTATTATTTCATTTTTATCAATCTTATTCATAATATACTCTAAAACCTGGCTAGAATCTTTCCCATCCAAGTCTATCTTATACTTCACCACATCTTTTAATTTTACCTCAACAAATTCAGATTCAATTTTCCCATCTTTAAATTCATTCACCCAAAAACCACCACTTCCAAATTTCTCCAACTCAAAAAAATTATTTGGAAATAAAGCTCCTGGATAAGCAATTCTCCCATAATTTTCTTTTTCCTCATTAAAAACATAATGGGGATGTCCTCCTGCATAATAATCAAAACCTTTCGGCAAGATAGCAACAGGCTCTGAAGAAACCATTTCCATATAATCAGGTTTAAATTCAGTTAAAGTAGTGTGGAACATAAAGATTTTATTTCCTTCTTCTCTCTCCAAATATTCCCTATCTAATCTTTTATAATAACCCCTTTCCAACCCACCAGCTTTCCCAAACAATCCAGTTATTTTTATTCCAGATTTATCCTCAACAAAAAACAACTTAATTTTTTCATTTTCCTCAAATTTTGCAACATTAACAACCAAACCAGCATTCTCTAAAACATCCAACATTGTCTTTCCAGAAGGCGAATAATCATGACTCCCAGCAATAACATAACATCTTATGCCATTCTCTTTTAACTTCCTTAAATCTAAAGCAACTTTTTTTATTAAATCAATAGAAGGTAAAGCACTATTAAACAAATCACCAGCAATCAAAACAAATTCAACATTTCTTTCAATACACTCCTCAATAGCTTTAGAAAAAACCTCCATACCTAATTCTTTTAACCTTAAATCTGACCAACCCCCTATATGGCAATCTGCCAAATGTGCAAATTTCATACTCTTAGGAATAATAAAAATTTATTAAAGATATCTATACTAAAAACTATTCAATATGAAACTCAACAACATCCCCTTCTTCCAACACATGAGTTAGACCGACTCTTTGTCCTTCAAACTTAGCACTCTTACCCCAAACACGTGCATAATCAAACTTCTTAATAAAATCCTTATGTATATGCAAAGCTAAATCTCTTACACTAGCTCCTTTCTTTAAAGCAATTGGTGGGTAATCTTTTGGTTTTCCAGGACTTTTAGTATAAACATAAATTAACCCCAGTTTACTCCAAATTCTATCTTTTACATCTTCATCTGTACTCTTAACAATTATCCCATCAAACTTTATTCCTGCTTCTTTCAACTCACCAATAACCAACTTAACATCCCCATCAAATCTAGAAACAATAACCATTAAATCTGAATCTCTAGCAATACCTAAATAAGCAGGCCCTTTTTCTTTCTCTAAATAATCTTTAGTTATAGCAGGAATTTCAATAACTTGAATAACAATCCCATTATAATCCATACTTCCAATTTCTGGTTTTTTTGTAGTATATTCATACTCGGCAATTTCAGGTTTAGCATTAGTAATCTTACTTAATAAACTAGATTTCCCAGAATTAGTAATCCCTAACAAAACAACCCTTGCAGCACCTTCTTTTTTTATAGACAAACCTTTTCCGCCCTTCTTAGAAAGTTGTTTTTCTCTCTCTAATAAACTCTTATATTTTGCAATCCTTCTTTTAATATCATTCCTTAATTTCTCTGCAGATTTATGTTTAGGCCCAACTTCTAACATACGCCTCAATATCTTTATTTTTTCAGAAATATCACTAGTCTCAGCATATTCCTTCTCTAATTTCTGATATTCAAAACCTGCATTAATTGGCATACCCTAAACAATCAAAACAACAAATAAAAAGCTTTCCATAAGTTTTTTAAACAATCATAAAACAATATTATCTTATGCAGGGGTGCCGGAGCGGTCAAACGGGCTAGGCTTAGGACCTAGTGGCTTAGTGCCTACGCAGGTTCGAATCCTGTCCCCTGCATTTCATTTTTTAACAAACCCTATAAAGAATTCACCCATTCATAAGAAAGCTCATGCCCATAGATCTCTTTAAATTTTTCAAGAAATTCAGCTTTAGATTTCATGATAGAAGTAAATTTAATCAACTCAATCAATTTATCCTTACCAAATTTTTCAACCAATAATTTAACAACAAAACCAGATTCTCGATAAATATTGCCCTGATCATATCTTTCAATATCCAAAAAATTCTCAAATTTGCCCACTTGTTCTTTCATATTTATTTGACCTGATAAATAAATTGCAATACCCTCAGCCAACCATAAAGGCATAAAATTTCTAGAAAGTTTCCTATAAAACACATGAACCATCTCATGTTTAATAGTCGCCCCATAATAAGAAGGATCAAATTTATGTGAACTTTCTTTTTCATAATTATCTTTATCTAACATAAAAATTATATTCCCTTTTGTCCAACCAACAACCCAATCCTTAGTAATCTCGCCTTTTAATTCATTAATAGTCGCTCTATCTTTAACAAAAATTAATACAGGTTTAACAGTAAATCCAAAAAAATCAGAGAGAGATCGGATACCATCTTCATAAATTTCCTTAATAAAATCATCTTCAATCCCCAACAAACTATAAAAACCTTCTATTTTCATTTTTTAACAAATTTCTCAGCCCTTTTTATCATATCTTTTTTCAAAGCAATAAAAACACCGCCTTTTTTGCCCTTAACAAAACTAACTTCCCCTTCTTTAATTATCTCAGAAATAGCATCACCTTCAATATCGATATGAGTAACATAAGCTCCAGACTTTCCTTTTTCATGTACATAAACTTTAATTCCTTTTAAAAGTTTTTTTCCTTCTCCTGGTCCGCTCATTTTCGATATTAGGCAGAATTTTATACGCAAAAATAGCAACAACTAAAATAATACTCCAAAAAATCAAACCTTGCAATACCTCCAATACAAATAAAACAAAATTACCAACTAACACAAATAAGAACAACAACCCCAAATATTCTTTCGTGTTCATTTTACAACTAATGATTTCCCATCCCTTAAAAATATTAAATCTTTTCCAGTCTTATAACCCATTAACTCAGTTAAATCTTGTAATGGCTCAACTTGTTCTTTTCCACCATGTCCAGGAATTATTTTTTCCGGTTTAATCATATCTATCATATCCCTAATATCTTCTCTAGCTCCATGCCCCGAAACATGTATATCCTTAAATATCCTTACTCCTTTCTTATTAAGTTGCTTCTCTAGCCTTTCTCTATTCGTAATATTCGGCTCTACAGGTATAGTTTTACACGAAAAAATAACATGATCATCATGCATAAATTTAAATGGCAATTTACCATTGCCTATCCTAGTCAATATTGCTCCAGGTTCTGCTTGATTTCCTGTTGATACAATTAAATATTTATCCCTATTCTTCTCAATTTGCTGTAATTTTCTTTCAACTTGTCTTGCATAAGTAACTATTTCAACATCTTGCAAAAATGGAACATATCCTAAATTATCAGCAGCTTTAACATATTTAGCCAATGATCTACCCAAAAAAACAACCTTCCTATCCAATTTCCTTCCAAACTCTACTGCACTTTTTAACCTAGCAATATGGCTCGCAAAAGAAGTTACAATTAAAGAATGACCCTCATTATCTGCACCCAACATAACATCTTTTAACATTTCTCGTGCAACACTTTCAGAAGGAGTTTTCATATATTTTCCAGCATACAAAGCATCTTGAATTAAAACTCTAACATCTCCTTCCTCACCTAATTTTCTTAACCTTTTATAGTCAGGCTTACCCCCCATAATTGGCTTATTATCAAACTTAAAATCATTAGTATAAACAACCTTTCCATCTGGAGTATGAACAATAATTGTCGCAGCATCCAATGTAGAATGAGTCATATTAATCAACTCAACTTCAATATTTTTAGAAACCTGAACTCTTGAACCTGCTTTCTTAACAACTAAATTATTTTTCAATTTTAAATCTTCATCTTTTGCTAAAATATTCAAAACCTCTGCAGTATAAGGTGTGGCAATAATGTCTGCATTATACTCTCTCTCCAAATAAGGTATAGCTCCAATATGATCCAAATGACAATGAGAGGGAATTATAGCTTTTATATTGTCTTTAATAGAACTTAAAATAGAATCATCAGGAATCGCCCCCAACTTTTGCAAACCTTTTGTTGTCAAATGTTTTCTATTTCCACCCTTTTCTTCAAAGTCAACTAAACTAGGCAAATGAAATCCCATATCTAATATGACTGCCTCATCCCCATACTTAACTACAGTCATATTTTTCCCAACTTCACTATATCCGCCTACACCAATAATCTCTATTGCCATAAACAAAAAAATAAAAAAGTTAGTTTATAAACTTTCCTTTTTCGAAAAAGAAAAAGAGACAACATCTCCAACATCAAAATTATACTTTCCACTTCTAAACTCCAACAGATACCCACAATCAACCCTAAAAAAATCAACAAAAGGCCTAACATTCTTAAAAACTTTAACAACCTTAAAATTCTCATCCAAACAAATAATATCTAACTTAAAAAAAACAAATAACATATGCACAAATATATTTTTAAATTTACGAACATCCAAAACAACAATCTCATCTTTAATCTTAGAGAACATCAAACCCAAAAAAGGATTAACAAATTTAACTTTATCACAAACTAATTTATCATTCTTATAAAGTTTCATGTTCACATCCTCTTAACAACATCAATCCCCAATAAACTTAAAGAACTTTTCAAAACAATCATAAAAGCCTTAACTAAATTCACCCTAAAACTCTCATTCTCAGACCCAATTACCTTACAACTATGATAAAACTCATTAAATAATTGTGCTAACTCATAGCTATAGTGTGAAATTATAGCAGGGCTTAACTCATTTAAAGCTTTCTTAACAATATCCCCAAACTCACCAATTTTTTTAATTAATCTTATTTCTTCATCAGTCAAATCATCAACATTTAACTTTCCGCTTTTCTTCCCTTCTACAATAGAATTTGCCCTTGCATAAGTATATAACAAATAAGGTCCTGTATTCCCACTAAATTGCAAAAATTTCTCAATATCAAAAATAACATCCTTTGAATGATGGTTCTTCAAATCCCCATAAATTATAGCAGCCCTAGCAACTAACAAAGCAGTCTTATCAACGTCCTCAACATCCCTTCCTTGCTCCAGAACAGATTTTTTAGCTAAACTTATAGTTTCATCTAAAATGCCTTTCATAAAAATAGTTTTTCCTTTCCTTGTTGCAAATTTCTTACCATCTTTATCTAAATATAATCCATGAGAAACATGTTTACATTTATCAGCCCACTTAAATCCAAGCAAACTCAAAATCTTAAATAACTGCTTAAAATGCAAACTTTGTTCTGCACCAACTTCATAAATCATACTAACAAACTTATACTTATTATATCTATCAATAGCTGCAGCCAAATCCCTAGTTAAATACAGACTAGTTCCATCCCCTTTTTGTATTAAAGCTACTCCCAGACCTTCTTTTTCCAGATCAACAATTAAAGCCCCTTGATCTTTCTTAACTAATTTTTTCTTTTTCAATAATTCAACAACATCATCCATCTTATCATTATATTCAGATTCTCCAGAATAAACATCAAATTTCACACCAAGTATTTCATATATTTTCTTATATTCTTTAATGCTTAACTCTTTAAACAACTTCCATTTCTTAACTAATTCTTTATCTCCTTCTACTAATCTCTTAAAATACTCTCTTGCAATCTCATCATTTTCTTCATCCTTGCTTACTTTAACATATATCTCATACAAATGTTTTGCAGGATCCTCCATTAGTTTTTTTTCATTACCAAACTTCTCATAACCATACAATATCTTGCCAAATGGAGTTCCCCAGTCTCCAAGATAATTCATCCTTACAGGCCTATAACCATTAGCTTCATATATATTCGCAATAGCATTTCCAATTAAGGTAGATCTTAAATGCCCAATACCAAAAACCTTCGCAACATTTGGAGAAGAATATTCAACAACAACCTTTTTTGATTTTCCTAAATTATTTCTTCCAAATTCATCTTTCTCTTTTAACACTTTACTTAAAACCAATTCAGCATATAATTTATCATCCAAATAAAAATTCAGATATGGTCCGACATTAACAACCTTACTAAAGATCTTAGGCAGTTTAATCTTATCTTTTAGCTCAGCAGCAATATCAGCAGGACTTTTTTTCATTTTTTTAGCTAGAAAAAAACAAGGCAACGCAAAATCTCCATGCAACTCATCATTAGGAACTTCTATGACATCAGAAAACTCAACATCTTTAGGCAATACCTTTTTCAAACTTTTAATTAGCTCTTGTTTAACATCCATAGAACAAAATTAAATTACAAACTTTATAAAACTTATCAAAAGTTAGCGTCAGAGCTCGAGATTGACTGTTATCAGAGATAACAATCTTAAGTCAACTAGGTTGACACATCTCAAGTTGCTCCGCTAACTTTCTAATATACCCATAGCACTAGAAATATATAAATCTTTTTATTCAGCCATAAAATCCTCAATTTTGACTTTAAAGTCTTTATCAGATTTTATAATTCCTTTATTTTTCAAGAATTCTTTAGCCAAAACATAGAAAATTATCGCCAAACTCTTCTTACCTTTATTGTTACATGGCACTACCAAATCAATGTTCTTAGCATCATTATTAGTATCACACAAAGCAATAACAGGAATTCCTAACTTAGAAGCATCATTTACTGCATTCTTGTCTGGCCATGGATCAGCCACCAAAATAAGTTTAGCCTCAACAAAATCTTCAAGATTAGCATTAGTTAAAATTCCAGGAGGATATCTTCCAATAAAGGATTTTATTCCAGTAAGCTCAGAGAATTTTTTAACAGCTTTCCAACCATTCTCCCTCCTACAAACAACAATAATATCTTTAGGATCATATTTAGCCAACATATTAGCGGCCATTTTTAATCTTTCATTTATTTGCTCAACATTAAAAACAGATAAACCATCTGGTCTTATTTTATAAATAAATTTAGACATATATTTAGTTCTAAACTTAGTTCCAATATGCAAACCTGCCTTCAGATAATCTTCCAATGGTACTAAAAATTGTTCTTCTGCCATATTCATATTGGGCAAAATTAAGCCTTTATAAAGTTTTTTATTTCTCTGACTATACTATTAGTTGCCTTCTTCCCCCTCTCAGCGATTTCTAACGACTTATCAAAATCAAACACCGAGATGCCCCTTAAATCAGGTTTTACAATAAAATCAGCACTACTTGCAGCAAATCTACTCAATTCATTAATCATGATATTTATAGAATTAAAAGAAACTCTCAACATTTCAGGGCTTTTAATCTTCTTTTTCTTAAATAACCCTGCAATTTTATCATAATTATTAAGCAATGGTTTCAACAAAACATATTTTCTTTTTTTAACATATTCCTCCCTTAATAACTGAATTTCTTGCTTAATCATAATCTGTTTTAGTTTGCCTAAAAACTTTGGCACCTTATACTTCCCAGAACTCAAAACAACTTGTCTTAATTCAGTACTTAAATCTACTCCAATCACAATATCTGCGCCCATACTTCTAACCACATTAACCGGCACTGGGTCTACAACACCTCCATCAACATAAATCTTTCCCCCATGCCTGTAAGGCACAAATATCCCTGGCAAAGAAATACTTGCTCTTACCGCACTTGCTACATCTCCAGACTTAAATATAATTTTTTCTCCATTAACTATATCTGTAGCAACAATCCTCAAGGGAATTTTTAATTTTCTAAACGTTTTCCCTTTTAACAATTCTCTCAAAAAAATCTCAATCTTTTTCCCAGATAAAATCCCTTTCCCAGGCAAAGTAAAATCAACCAATTCTTCCCATTTAATATTTTTTATTACTTTTCTTATCTCATCTACTTTCATCCCAGAAGCATATAAAGCACCAACAACAGCCCCCATACTAGTCCCTGCAATATAATCTACTTTAATATCATTCTTTTCAAGAGCTTCTAAAACACCAACATGTGCAAAACCTTTAGCTATTCCTGAACCTAATGCCAAACCAATCTTTTTAGATTTCATATTTTATTTGATTTCTTATCTTTAAAATTTCCTTAAGTTTAACTTTCCTTTCCTTTCCATAAACCCCTGCTTTCAAAATAGGAATTCCAAATCCTACTGCAAAATGAGATATTGAAGCATCCATAGTTTCCCCGCTCCTATGGGACGCAATTAAATACAACTTATGTTTTTTAGCTTCCTCAATAACTTTTTTAGTCTCAATTAAACTTCCATTTTGATTTGGCTTAATTATCATAGCATTAATTGATTTAAACTCAATTGCCTTTTTTAATCTCTCCAAATTTGTAACGGTTAAATCATCTCCAACAATCATACATCTGTCTTTGTACTTTTTAGTTAACTCTGCAAATCCTTCAAAATCTTCTTGATGTAAAGGATCTTCAACATAATGCAATCCATATCTCTCAATTAAACCAGAAATAAATTCAATTTGTTGTTCTTTAGTTTTCTTATCGCTTCTATAAACATAATGATGCCCATCCCATAAACTAGAGGCTGCAACATCAACGCCAATTTTCAATTCAACATTGGTCTTTTCTAAAACCTCTTTTTTAACATCCATTAAAATCTCTAAGATCTCTTGAATTGTCAAATCTTCTGGAGCCCAGGCACCTTCATCTGTCATCTTTAAATCCTTATTTATTTCTTTTAATCTTTTCTTCACTAATTCATGTGCTAACTCATTTGCCCCTAAAGCATCCTCAATACTCTCCGGATTATATGGAAAAACTAAAAATTCTTGAAATTCACAAAAATTCTCGCCTTTAATATGCATCCCACCACCAATAACATTTCCTAAAGGTTTAGGAAGCTTTCTCACACTGCCATCAATAACTCTCCACATTGCATCCATTGATTTTAAAACAGCATATTCCAAAGCAATAGTAGGATTAGCCCCTAAATTTTTCTTATTTATTATCTCCTCAATCTTAACCAAATCATCAAAGCTATTAATTTCTAACCCCTTTAAACGCTCTTCTTTATTAATATATTTCACACAATCTTTTACATCCAAAACAAAATCTTTTGCTTCATGTTTTCCCTTGCTTGCACCAGAAGGAGCACTTGCTTCCCCCTTACCTTTATCAGACTTAACCATAACTTTTATACTATCTTCTCCACGAGAATTCTTTATCTTTTTTGCTTTCACCTTTTTTATTATCATAACTTACTCTAAAAACTTCTAATATATAAAATTAATTAAAATAAGAAAAAGAAATTACGGCATAGGCCGTTTAATAGTAATAGGCAAGACTCCTTTTTCAAGTTCCATCTTAGCAATTTCTATAGGATTAAAGTTAATCTTTCTCAAATCTTCTTCACTCAACTTCAACAACATTGGAGCCCCTGTAGCTAACTGTAGAGCCCTTGCCCCAATTAATCTTGCTTTTTCATATTTAGTTAGTTTCATTTTAACTCCTTTCTTAAAGTTTCAACAGCTTTTTTAGCTAAACTTATTGCTTGATCTACTTCTTCAATTGTAAATCCTATGTCTCCACCTTTCTGCATAGCATGTATATTTCCACTTTCAGAAATTGCAACACTTAATCTTGCATCTACTGCTTCTTCTTCATTCTTATCAGGATCTACAACTAAATGATCTCCAATTTTATACACTGTGCAGGTTATTGGTGTCATTTTAATAGGAACTTTTGTCTTTGTAAACTCACCAAACTTAACCCTATCTCCTTCTAATTTTGGTAACACTGCATTCTTTAAAGCTGCAACAGCAGCAAGCGCAGCAGCATCAATTAAATTGCCGTCATCATTGATTGTATAAATGTCAATGATAATATTCCAAACTAATTCTCCTTCTTTTATGCACAATTTCTTCAAATCAATCATTCCACTTTCTCTTATTCCCCTATCAACAATCCTAGCCAACTCAATAGATTCTGGATTTGGAGGGCCAGGTAAAAAATCAGGGGATGATAAAGCTAATAATTCTGCACCAGTAATTAAGTTACCTTGATCAGGAGTATCCGGATAAGGTTCTCCAACATCCATCTTAACCCCTGCAATAACTTCTGTATCTCCTAACTTAACTCTTGCAGAACCTTCTGCTTTATTTGAAACATCATAACTAATCTCCACTTTCCTATATTGGCCTTTCTTTCTTCCATCTAGTCTATCATTATTATCCAATACTGAAATTACATACTCTTTCATTTTCCTGCCCCCTTATACTTAGCTTTTAAAGCTTCAATTTGTACCTTCTTAACTTTCTCCAAAGCTTTCTTTCCCATCTCTAAAGCTTTCTTTATCTCTTCTTGAGTCATATTTCCATCCATTTGAATCAAAGTAAACTTCCCAGATCTTGTTGCCATTGCAATTGGTAAATCAGTAGCTCCTTCAGGATGATCTTCTTCTTCTTTATTTAGATCCACTACAATCTTATCTGAAACTTTTCCAACTGCTATCGCACTAACAAGGTCTTTCATAGGAATTCCAGCATCTGCCAATGCTAAAGCAGCAGCATTTATTCCTGCAACCCTAGTTCCTGCATCTGCTTGTGTTATATAAATATACACATCTATCCCAGTATATGCAAATTTACTTAGATCCAATACAGGCTCTAATGCATTCTCTGTAACCATAGAGATTTCAGTACTCCTTCTAGATGGGCCAGGCCTCTTTCTCTCAGTCACTGAAAAACTCAACAAATCATAAACACACTTTAATTTTCCTTTTTTTGGATTTTGTAAAAACGAAGGAAACAACTCTCTTGGACCATAAACAGCAGCAATCGCAACAGTCTTTCCTGTTCTAAACATTGCAGAACCTGCTGCTCTTTTTATGATTCCAACCTTTGCTTCCATCTCTCTTATTTCATCAAATTTTCTACCATCAAATCGTTTTGTATATGCCATTTTACTTACACTCCTTACTCAAAAATTCATTTATTTTATCAGTCAATCCTTCAGAATGAGCTTCTTCTTCTATCTTTCTTATTGCTCTCTCAGCAATTCTCTCCATCTTGCTATCTGCACCAGATATCCAAACTTTCCCATTCTGTCCAACTATAATATTACATCCAGTTGCATTCTTAATCAAAGTTATCATACTGCCTTGCTTTCCAATTATTCTTGGAACCCTTGAAGGCTCAACATCTATAACTCTTCCAACGCCAAGTTTTTTGCATCCTGGCATCTTCAAAGAAGCATCTATTATTTTCGGAGAGTTTACATTGATAATCTTAGCTACAACCAAATCTCCAATATCATAATATTTAGTCAAATCTGCATCGTTCGGAATATATTCTCTACTTCCTTCTCTTAAATGCACCATTACATCAAATGCCCAACCAATATCAATTCTCCAATTACTATGTCCCACATCACTTATTTTTCCAATCACTGTATCATTTTTCTTAGGGATATATTTCCCACCTAATGGAATAACTTTAATTAACCTTCCATCCAAATTAAACAATCCTAATTTAGAAGATATTATTTTATCTCCTTCTCTAAATGCCCCTTCACTAGGCAAATAATCCATTCCATCAGCAAGTTCTTGCCCAGGAACAACAACTTCTCTCTCTTCAACTAATATATTTCCCATTTTTTCCTCCTATTAACCGTTTATCATTTTAGACTCTATTCTTCCATGAGCCATGCTATTTAGTTTATCATAAAGATCATTTTGCAACCCTGCAGGAACTTCCAAAAGAACAGTTAAAGAACCGTCATTATTCCAAGTTTCTTGTAAAATAGTTGCATACTGTTTAAGCAAAGGATATGCTCTTCCAGAAACATCTGCAGGAATTGTTAATTCAATCTTCCTTAATTCATATGCAATAGGTATTATTGCATTTATTTTCTTTATTATATCTCCAACTTGCTCATCAGCACTCTTAAACGCATCAATATTAACTTTAGCTTCAGTTAATGCATTCTCTATCCTCTGCGGTGGATGAGGCAAGTTAGTTTTAGGATCAACAGCATTTCTAGATATCAAAGAAATTATCTCTTTCTTTTTATCTTCTCTTAATTTGTTCTTATATTCTGTTGTTAACTGAACTTCACCCTCTTTCAATATTTTTCTCAAGACTTCCTTATTATCTGTAGTCCCGAACACTTTAGCAATATCATGTTCTGAAGCATGCTCTCCCTTTTTAACATCCTTAAATATGTCTTCACTAACAATTACATCCTCCAAACTAGCTTCTCCTTTCTTAAACTCCATTGCTTTATCGCAATCAACTAAAATTTCAAAATGTAATCCTTGTTTATTTAATCTACAGATAACAGCTTCATCTATATTCATTTTGAAACCTTCCTAATATAATCCTTATCCAACTTGTGGAATTTCTTATCGGATATTCTTATTATCCCTCCATCTAATCTATCATAACTAAATTCTTTTCCCAACACTCTCTTCAAAGCACTTATACCCAATCTCAATCCATCTTCAACTGTCATGCTTTCTTTATACTCTTTCACTAAAATTTCTTTTAATTCATCTTCCGCTTCACCAATAGCAACTGCTTTATATTCCCAATAAATTCCAGTTGGATCTGTTAAAAATAATCTTGGCCTACTATTTACACCTGCCACCAATAAAGCAACACCAAAGGGTCTCGCACCCCCATATTGAGTATATGCTTGTTTAATATTACAAATCTCCTTCACTAAGCTGTATGTATCAACAGCTTCATCATAAGTAACTCTATGTTGTTGAGCCAATATTTGAGCTTTCTCTATTAAGATTCTAGCATCTGAAACTATTCCAGCAGCAACAGCTGCAATATTATCATCTATCTGAAAAACTTTTTCAATAGTACTAATAACCATCAATTTCTCCATCATCCTTTTATCTGCTAATAACAATACTCCATCTTTACATACCATCCCTAATGCAGAAGTTCCTTGTTTTACAGTTTTTTTAGCATACTCTACCTGTAATAATCTACCATCTGGGCTAAACATTGTACTTGCCCTATCATATCCCATCATTTGATGTGAAAGTTCGCCTTGTTGCATTTTTTATCCTCCTTTACATAAATTTTTGTTTTGCTTTTTTTAAGGTGCCTGAAACACCGACAACATTAATTATTGTTTTTCCTTTTATCAAACCCAACGCCATTTTAAGTTCATCAACATACTTTGTATTCACTTTTATGATCCCTTTATTTTTGTTCCATGAATCACTTAATATCATTAATCCTGCCTTTGAAACCCCAAATTCACCCATAAATCTTAAACAGTTTTCCAATATAATCTTTTCTGCTTTCTCTTTATCAAATTTCTCTGTTATGGTTTCAAAAACCACATATCGCTTTTTTTCTTTTAAGCTTGGCAATAAAGGTTTCATATTACAACCTTGAGAAGACATCTACAATCCTTCTCTCTGAAAAAACAAGGTCTAATTTTATTTATAAACTTTTCTATCAATTATCAAAATCTATTTAAAACAAAAAAATAAAAATTAATCCATGATTTCCCCAACCATTGATTTATTTTTGCAGCAATCCTATGAAAGAGCTATTGACATTTTAAGAATAACCATAACAAATCAAGATGTATTATGGATTTTAGCCCCTTTAGTTGCAACTTTAATTTTAATGGAACTTTATTTTGGAAGATATAAACAAGAAGAACTTGGATGGAATACTGCTTTTGGTAATGCATTAGTTTTAATTTTCATATCTGCCAACTTAATAAATCATTTAATCCAAAACAATTTATGGGCAAATCCCTTAAAAAGTGGGATTGTAATCGGCCTTCTTTTAGTTGGATTCCTATTAACAGTTATTGATTTTTTCCATTGGTTACCTGAAGACTGGGCATTTACAATATCCTCAAAATTCCCAATAAGTTTCTTAGCACTATTAGCAATTTTATTTGTATATGGAAACATTCCAACAGATTATATCACGTTAGGAGCACTCATAATGATATTTATTGCATCCTACTTAACAATCACAATATTGCACTATTTAATCCCAACATTCAAAGGTTTACTACCTCAAGAGGTACCAGACCCAATAGAATAAAAAAATTAAGCTACTCTTTCATCAACACCATTATTTTGTTGTTGAGCTTTTTTAGCTTCTGCTTCTAAATCCACCCCCAAATCTTTCAAAGCTTTCATATGAGCTTGCATTAATTGCTCCACTACATTTACCATCTTAATTAACTCATTTCTTTCATTAGCTAATGTATTCAAAGCACCTTTATGAAACCCAATTAACCCTTCTTTTGACATATTTCCTTCAACCATCTTCAACTCCTTATTTATATTTTGATATTTGTTTTATGATAGCTTGTGTTATGAAATCTTCTTCATCAACAAACAACTTAGTTTTTTCCACTACAGCCTTAATGCTATCAATCAATTGTTTTGGTAATTTAATTTCAACTGTTTCCAAGCTTACCACCTCAACAAAAAATAAATTCTACTAATATATAAAACTTTAGTAAAATGGCCAAGCACTATGACCAAATTGTATTAACAAATCAAATTTCAAATCTTTTAAACCCAAAGGCGTATCACAAGCTCCCCAACAAGACCCTGCCCAAATAACAAAATCACAATCCACTTTTTTCTTTAATTCTTTGACAACTTTCGTTGCTTCTGGTTTTAACCCATCTGGAAACTGTAAACAAACCAACTTAGCTTTTTCTTTCTTTATTAAGTCTACTACTTTATCCAACTCTAAATCATAAATCATAGAATTATCTAAATCAATTAGTTTTTTAAGGTTTACTAAACTATAAAAAATATGGATTTCAGCAAATTTCCATGTAAATATAATACAGATGAACCACTAGAATTAGATGAAAATTTGATCCCTTGTATTTTTAATGACCTACAAAATAATTCTTATTCTTGCCCTTATAAAGAAATTCCATCTTACTGCCAAAAAACATATGAATCAATAATGTCTCAGTTAATAGATTTAGACACAGATATTTCAAAATTAGAAAAGAAACTAAAGATAAAACCTCAAAAAAAAGATGAATAATTTTTACTTAAAAGTTTACGAATTATGTAAACAAATTCCCAAAGGAAAAGTTTCAACTTACAAAGAAATAGCCAGAAAATTAAACACAAAAGCATACAGAGCAGTTGGCACTGCTTTAAACAGAAATCCCAACTTAATAGAAATTCCTTGTCATCGTGTTATTAAATCAAATGGCGATGTTGGATATTATAAAACCGGAACAAACAATAAAATAAAACTTCTAAAACAAGAAAATATTGAAATAAAAAACAATAAAATAGATTTGCAAAAATATTTATATCAATTCAAATAAATCACTTAAATTCAACTCAAAACCACAAACAGGGCTTTCTAGTTCAAAATTATTCAAAACTTCTGGATGAATTTCACCAACATAAGCAATAGCTTTTCCTTTCAAATAAACTCTAGCCACTCTTCCAGGAATAAAAGAATTATGCTCACATGCCTTATACTCTACTTTAACCCCAACCAAATTAAACAAACTATCTAATATCTGTCTAGCTTCAGTATAGTTTGCATTACTATGACTTATCAGCATTCCCAATCTAACTTTTTCATCTGGAGTAAACACAGTTCCAGCCTCAAATATTTTTTGTGGATATTCATGATGTTTATTATTCTTTAAAACATCCAACAAACTAGGAATCATCCATCCTCTTAAAACATTATATTCTTGATTAATAGCATTCTCTATCTCCACCAAATCCATATCAACCAGCATATTCTTAGTTTGATCTTCTTTTTTAGCTAAATTATAACTATTACATTCCAATAACCCAAAACCAACCAAAGCATTACATATTCTATCTTTAAACCTCTCAAACCTATTTTCTTCTGCAACACTTCCAAACTTACTCATCTCAACTTCAAAATTCTCATAACCATAAGCAATAGCAATATCCTCAACAATATCTATTTCACTTAAAACATCCACCCTATAACAAGGCACAATTACTTTTCCGTTTTTGTATCCATAACCCATTCTATCAAGATATTCTTCAACATCATTCAAACTAAATTTCATTCCTAAAACATCATTAATATAATCCAAATTCAACTTAATCTCTTTTTCCTCAAAATTAGGATAAACTTCCCCATCTATATTCACTTTATACACAACACCATTTCTATCAGCCAAACTGCTAACAATTATATTCAAAGCCTCATTACAAGCATTTAAATCTAAACCAGTAACATCAATAAACAAATTAACACTATCATCCTCAACTTTAGTATTCTCCGAATTAATTATCGGAGGCATACTCAAAACTTTTCCATCCCCATCAAGCCATATTGGATATTCCTTAAAACCATCTAACAAATGTTTATACTCGACACCCTTAGGATGTTTTTCCAAGATTTCACTTAAACTCATCTCTTCATAACTATCTAATGGAACGAATTTGAAACCTTCTGGTTTAGTAGTATAAGTTAAAGGAAACCTAATTTTATCCAAATCATAAACCCCAATAGAAATCTTTTTTCTATCTCTTCCAAAAGTTTTATGGATCTTCTCTTGTAATTGCATCAAAGATTGTATACCAGATTCATTTAACTTAACATTCTTTACAACAGCACACACAGCATACGGTCTAACTTTTGAAACTTTTTTATCAACCTTAACTCTATAATCAGAATCTTTTGCAACATATTTTCTTAATCCTTTCTTCACTCCAATAAAACTAGATAAAGCTCTGGCAAATCCTTCTATTGACAACATATCAGGTCTATCTGGAAACACTTCAACAACAATTTCTTTATCATTAACTTCTTCTAAATCTGTACCTAACATTGAGATTCTATCTTTAAGTTTTTCATCATTCAACTTCTTTCCAACTAATTCCAGTAAATCTTTTTTATCTAATGTTATTGTAGGCATTCTTGTACCTCTCTAAACTTTCTTTTAATTTTTTTAAAGCATACTTAGGACCTTTCCAACCCAAAACTTTAACTTTCTTACCTTCTAAATCTTTATAGTGCTTAAAAAAATGCTCTATCTCCTTCAAAAAATGTCTTGGTAATTTTTTATAATCATCAATTTCATTATAATTTGGGTCTCTTAAAGGAACTCCAATTAATTTATCATCACTAGACATTCCATCCCTTATTCTTAACATCCCAATTATTCTTACTTCAACTAAAGTTAATGGATATAAACTCTCTCCCACAACTAAAACATCACAAGGATCTTTATCATCTGCATAACTCCTTGGTATAAATCCATAATTAACAGGATATCTAAAAGCAGTATGTAAAACCCTAGACAAAATTATTCCACCACTTTCTTTATCTAATTCATACTTATTTCCAGACCCTTTAGGGATTTCTATAACAGCTTTTATCCTTTCTAATTTTCCTGGATCAATAGCATGCCATAAATGTTTCATTTTAACCACAACCTCGCCTCTTTTATCTGCTTTAGATCATTCTTATAAAGATCTCTCAAATCCTTTATACCATAATAAGGCAAAATTATCCTTCCTAATCCAAAACCCCATGCCAAAACCTTAACATCCTTACCGAATAAAGGCTTAACAACTTCTGGTCTGAACATCCCAGCACCACCAAGCTCAACCCAACTTTTTCTCTCCTTAACATAAACATCTATTTCAACAGAAGGTTCTGTATATGGAAAGTAAGCAGGCCTAAATCTAACTCCTTCATATCCCATTTTATTAAAGAACTCCTTCAAATAACCAAGCAACTGTCTAAAATTAGCATTCTTATCCACAACAATTCCCTCTGCTTGATTAAATTCAAACAAATGACTCCAATCTAATGCCTCATTCCTATAATTACGAGCAATCTTAAAATACTTAACTGGCAAATCTTCTTCTTTCAAACTAGCTATAGTTCTAGCAGACAACACCGTAGTGTGCGTTCTCAAAACTAATTTTTTTGCAATTTCCTCACTCCATTTATATCTCCAACTTTTCTCGTGTTGTTTTTTTACAGCTTCAACTAATTTTTTATCAGGCAATTTAGCTTTTCCCTTCAAGAAAAAAGTATCCTGCATTTCTCTAGCTGGATGATCTTGTGGAACAAACAAGCTATCAAAATTCCAGAATGCACTATTAATTATCGGCCCTTCCATTTCTTTAAAGCCCATCTCTAACCACAAGTTTTTAGCATACCTTATAGCCTCATTAACAAAATGTCTTCTTCCTGGATAAATTTGAGGAACATTAATTTCAACATCATATCTTCTAAATTTCTTTCCTTTCCAACTACCCGATTTTATAATAGTTTTAGTTAGACCATCAATCAATTTATCATCAATCTTAATCTTACTTAATTTTTTTCCTAAGCTTGTTAGTTCAAAAACAATATCTTTAACAACATTTACTTCAACCAAATCTTTTCTTTTCATTAAATCTTTCAAGATTTCAATTTCTTCTTTTTTCAACTCAGATTTTTTTACAGGAAGTTTCTCTAAGAATAATTCTACATCTAATTTTTTCTTTAATAATTTCTTCCCCTCATTCGTAATTTTTATTTCTTTTCCGAATTCAATAGCATTTAGTTTTTTTAATAATCCGACAGAAACATTTAACTCTTGCCTAGACAACCCAGATTTCTTTCCAATCTCATCTAAACTTAATGCTTTATCTTCAATTGCTTTCAAAAACTGTTTCTCAGGCAACCCTTTTTTTACATATTCCTTTCCATTTTTTCCCAACTCAACAGTTTCATATGCAACTTTTTCAGTCTTCACTATTTTCTTATTTTCCAACCACTGTAAAGCCCTAATTACCTCAACTTCTTTTAAACCAGATTTCTCTTCTAATTCTTTCAGATTTTTAGAATTCTCTAAAAAAGGCAATACCCTTCTCTCTAATGGATGTAAACTTTCTGCAACTAGATTAACATTCATAAATCAATTAAAATAAAGGTTATTTAAAAATGTTACTTTTTAGAAAGCAATTGATTTTGTCTTTTTATTGTTCTTTTTATTGCTGCATCTATTTTCTTTATCCTATCTTCTAACATATCATCAAATTTATTCCTAACTAAACTTGATTCTTTTCCATTTAAAGCATCAACTACCTCAACAAAATTTGTTATCGCATCAACATCCTTTAAACCCAAAAAACCTGCAGCATATTTCATCTCCTCTCTCACCTTATCATATAATCCGCCTTTTAGATAAACCCTTAACCTAACTAAACAGCCATATCTTGACCTATATACAGCTTCATCTAAAACACAATTATGATATTCCATTGTTCTATCCAATTTATTACCCTTAGTACGATCCATTAAATAACTGGCTTCGTCTCTATAAATTCTTTGTTCTTCATTATCTCCCCATTCCATTTTTCCAAAAGGATCAATCATTTTTCAACATACCATCCAATTTACCATACACTCTTTGCTTAACCATGATATTATATCCAATTGATCTCATGATTCTTGCCTTATATAAATTCCTCTCTTTATCTGTCAGGTCTATATAATTTTTTATATAATCGAATATCAATCTTCTAGTCCCATCAAGAAGTATTGCATTTTCTTCAGAACTAATCCTTAATTCACCGCTACCCAATCTTCTCTGAATGCCTCTCAACATACTAATTTCTTCAGCAACTACCAAAACCCCCTCTAAATATCTCCGAAAATCCAATGACTTTTCTTCAATATTGCTCATTTTAATAAAAAATTAAGATTTCCAAGCCTTATCAAAAAGGCTTGCTAAAGTTCCTGCAAAGAAAGGACTATTTACCCAAACGCCCACGTCGTTTTTGTCATTCACAATTTCATCATCAGTCAACATAAATAACAAGTTTTCTCCATCAACTAACACAAATCTTGAGTTGATGCCTTTTATATCCTTAACTTTTGCAATTCCATTTAATTCTCTAACAATATCCTTAGATTTATCTGTTAATGGAGCCGCAATTCTTACATCAACACCATTGTTAGCCAATCTCTTCAATAAATACTTCAAACTATCTGTCTTTCTTACTAATCCGCTTTCGCTAGTAGAGATATAAACAGTCTTTTTAGCATTCTTAACTAATGCTTCTATCTGATCATATAAATTCTTTCTACCCTTTATTGATCCTGAAATAGTTGAAGGATCGATATGATGTATTCCATTTTTGAACAATAAATTCAATTCATTGAAAAACTCAGTATCTTTTAGTTTTTCAATAGTTTTAACTTTATTATTAGCACTTTCTAAAACAGATTTCTTAACTCTTGCAACAACATCTTCAGGGTTTACCGCAATATATTTTATCGGTTTCCCTAATTTCATAATAATAAACCCTCTCTTCTCAAGAGATTCTAAAACATCATAACTTCTGGATCTAGGAACATTACTGATATCTGCTAATTCTCCTGCAGTCGCCACTCCCTTGGATAGCAAAGCCATCCATATCTTTGCTTCATATTCATTTAGATCAAATGAGGATCTTAAGCCTTTCAAAAATGTTTCATTCATTATCATTTTTCATCACAGATAGGTAAAAAATAACCCATTTATAAAGCTTTCGATTATTGCCATCAATAGGTAGTGAAATTAACTACAAAAAAACATTTAAAAACAAAACTATACTCCCCAATATATGAGATACATAACAATATTTTTAGTATTAATTTTAATTTCCTCAGTAGCTGCATTTCAATTAGATAATCAACTGCCTCTAAAAAAACCAATCCCAATAAACATAAACAATACAAATATAACAATCAACATAACAAATCCAATAAATGATACAAATATTACCATACCAATTAATGATACAAATACAACAATAAATGACACATTAAACATAACATTGCCAATAAATGATACTAACTTAACAATCAACGGCACATTAAACATAACACTGCCAATAAACGATACTAACTTAACATTAAACATCACTTTGCCAATAAACGATACCAATCTAACAATAAACAACACAAATACAACAGACTTATCAAATATAACTGGAGATATAATATTAAACCTTAGTTACTTATTTGAACCACAAAAAACAGAAAATCTTTCAGAAGGAACAACAGTATACTTTTATGC
>CAZQVG010000005.1:0-21386 GCA_964596705.1 Candidatus Woesearchaeota archaeon
AATAATTATTCCTTCTTCCTTTCATAGAATAATCATTTTTAATTGTCATCTTTAAATAAGGCCTTTCTTCCTTTTCAATATTAAATTCCCTATAGACTTTCATTAATCTAGAAAAACTATCATAATCATGATGGGACAAAATATTAACAACCACTCCAGTTTTGCCTGCCCTTGCAGTCCTGCCAATTCTATGCACATAATCCCCAGGTTCTTTTGGCATATCAAAATTATAAATATGTGTTACCCCTTCTATATGCAATCCTCGTGCTGCAACATCTGTACAAACTAGAACATTAAATTGACCTTTATGAAACTGATCAATTGTTCTCAATCTTTTTACTTGAGTTAATCCTCCATGAATTGCAGCAGACCTTATACCTTTATCCTTGAGAATCTTCACTACAATATCTGTTTCTCTTCTTGTATTACAAAAGACCATAACTAAATCAGAATTTCCCCTCTGCAATAAATAAACTAACAATTCTTTTTTTAGTTTTGAAGGAACATCATAATATGTTTGTTTTAGTTTACTAGGATCAACCATCTTTGTAGCGCTCACGGTTTCTGGATCATCCATGTATTTTTTTGCAATTTGTTTTGTTGGTCCATATATAGTTGCTGAAAAAAGTAAAGTTTGCCTTCTCTCTGGACATGATTTAATAATTTTTTCAACATCTTCAATAAAACCCATCTCAACCATTCTATCTGCTTCATCTAATACTAAAATTTTAACTTTAGAAGTTTTGATTGTTCTCCTATGTAAATGATCTAGTAGTCTTCCAGGTGTCGCAATTACAACTTCTGATTTTCTTAGGTCTTTAATCTGTGGAATAATTGAAACTCCACCATAAATTGCTAAAATTTTAATTGACTTTCCGTAAGAAATTTTAATCATTTCTTCTTTTACTTGTTCAGCTAATTCTCTAGTTGGCACCAAAACAATTGCTTGAACGCCTCCTTTTGGAATACATTTTTCAATAATTCCTGCACCAAAAGCTAAGGTTTTTCCGCTGCCTGTAGCAGACTCTCCTATAACATCTTTCCCTTTTAAGATCAAAGGAATTGTTTCCCTTTGAATTTGTGTGGGTTCTTCAAAACCCAACCTATTGATGGATTCCATTAATTGTTTACTTAAATTAAGATTTTCAAATTTCATATTTAATTTACCTCGTATATATATGATTTAATAGAAAAAGCGAAAAGTATATGTCATTACTAATGCTCTCTCACTCATATTCTTTGTATAAAAGCTCACAAGTTAGGGTTTATAAAGGTTTGGATAAATAAAAAAATAAATTAAGTGGCTAAAAATGCCCACCAAGGTTCTTTTACTTGTAAAACCTCTCCAGTATTTGCATCTATCTGTGTTTGAACTTCCATTCTTGTTCTAAACAATCCTAAAAGTTTAGACTCCTTTTGAGCCCGAACCTCATAAGCCAATCTGGATTGGTTTTCAACTCTAACTTCTTTAAGTTGAAGGCTGCAATTTTCACTACAATTCTTTAATCTTAATCTTTCCATTGCAGTTTGAGAAGCCATATCCGGCATGATTTTGACTTCAGATTCATTACCGTCGGATAATCTTGCATATAATCTTGTTCTATTTTGAACCATTTCTTGGGTTAAATTTAATGAACAATTAGCATAAACTCCTCCAACCTCCAACATATATTGGTTGTTCAATTGTTTATGAAGTCTTATCATCTGGCCATTAAGTCCAGTATAATTGCCCATTTGAGCCATCATCCTTTGACCATGTCCAACCATGCCAGGTGTCCAATTATTTGCATCTAATCCTTGTCCAGTTCCTGTCCAGCTTCTTTAAGCTCAGGATTTGTTATGCCTGTTCCTGGCTCATGAATCCCTTGAGCAAAAGTAATAGGAATAATTAGAACCATTAAAATTAATAATATATTTTTCATTTATTTCACCTCCATATATTAATTAAATCAAACAAAACTTATATTTAAATCTTTTTCTAGCAGTATCAAATCTTTAATCCCAAAAAACATATAAATTAAACAATTAAATTTTAATTAATGAAACTTTCAATAAGAAAGGGATTTAGTTTTGGTTTAACATCAGGCATAATCACAACACTTGGTTTAATTGTTGGACTAAATTCAGGGACTCATTCTAAACTGGTCGTACTTAGTGGGATTTTAGTTATTGCAGTAGCAGACGCACTTTCAGATGCATTAGGTATACACATGTCTGTAGAATCAGAAAACAAAAATTCAACAAGGTCTATATGGGAATCCACCCTCTCCACATTTATTTCAAAGTTTATCTTTGCAATGTCTTTTATAATCCCAATATTGCTCTTCCAATTATCTACTGCTGTTATAGTTAGCATAGTTTACGGTTTATCTTTGATATCAATATTTAGTTATTACCTTGCAAAAAAAGAGAAGGTTAACCCTGTTAATGTAATACTAGAACACCTAGTCATTACAATATTTGTCATAATAGCCACATATCTAATTGGTGCATGGGCTAGCACATTATATTAGAAAATTATTTATACCTGCCTGTTCACCCAACATAAAATGACCCCTGAAGAATTTGATAGGTATGTTGAGCAATACATCGAATATATAGATGGGCTTACTAGTTATAAACCCCAGAGACGGACATTAAATATATTTGCTTATTTATTTTCTAGACCAAAGATTCCAGAAGATCCGATATATTCAAATCCTAATCTTAAAGAGCATGAAAAAAGGGCTATATGCCTCGCTTCCGATTGGAAAAGAATAGAAGGAGATTTAGAAAGAGTAATCAAAGACCCAGGAGCATTGCCTTTAGCAAAAAGAATGATAAGCGAATCTTACGATTTATATAGAAAAGTTTGTACTACAGATGAGTAATTACAAAACAAAACTTTTATAAACCCTTTATTTTTCAAATTTTCTACAATGAGTTTAGAAGATACATTAGTGGAATTATTTGAAATGCCGGAAGAAAAGGCTAGTTCTATAGCCCATTTAACTGAAAATACATTTTATGATAATTTTCAGGATTTAGAAATCATAGTTGGTTCTGATGCAGCAATAGCATTAGTGAGAGAAGGAGAGGTAATACAATATATGGGAACTCCTAGATATAACGAATATATTGCTAAACTAAGACATGCAGTCGGTATGTATGGAGGTATACCAAGTCCTGCAGATTATCGATTATTTTTATCTATCGATTCATTAGAAAATTACATAAATGGGGAATCAGAGCAAGGGTTGGATATATCAAGATTGAACCTGCCCAGTTACAAACTATTGCAACCAGACAATTCACAAGCAATAAGATATCTAACTAAATTAATTGCAGATGGAGAATTAAAAGTTGATAAAAATGAACACTGGAATAAAGGGAACAATGCAGCAAGAGGTCCAAGAGGAGGGAATATCTTGATAAAAATAGCTGTTGAACTAAATGGAATTTTTAATGATTTAGGATTGCCTAGGCCCCATTATGATTTAAATCACGGACAGATAAAATTAACAATATCTCAAGAAACACAAGAAATCTTGAGGCAAATAAAAGAAAAACTTAATGAATCCCAAGAATAAAAACCTTTTAAAATAAATATTTTAACTCTAAAACTATGGAATTTGTTAAAGATCTTAAATGGAAGCCTGGAATGAATGTTTCTGAATTAGTAGAATCTTTAGGAAAAGTTGGTTTTCAGAGCATAGAGCTAAAAAAAGCCCAGGAAAACATCATTAAGATGAAAAAAGATGGTGCTAAAATCTACCTCACATTCACTTCAAATATGGTAACTTCTGGACTAAGAGGTTTTTTTGCTCAATTAATCAAACTAGGTTTAGTAGATGTTATAGTAACAACTGTAGGCGGAATTGAAGAAGATATAATGAAAGCTCACGGAGAAGAATTTGTTATTGGGGAATTTTCAGCAGACGACATAGAATTATACGAAAAAGGTGTAAATCGGGTTGGCAACTTATTCATAAGAAACGAAAGCTATGCTAAATTCGAAGACTTAATGAACCCAATAATAAAAGAACTATATTCTAAAAAAAATAGATGGGCGCCATCTGAAATGTTTAAAGAAATTGGTTTAATGCTTAATGATGAAAATTCCATACTATATCAAGCAGCAAAAAAAGACGTTCCAATCTTTTGTCCTGCAATAACAGATGGAGCATTCGGTTTCCATTTATTCATGTTCCAGCAAAACAATCAAAATTTTGTTGTTGATGTTGTCAAAGATTTCCAAAATATACTTTTCTCAACCTCTCAAGATGAGAAAAAAGGACTAATATCTTTGGGAGGAAGCATCTCAAAGCATCACGCAATATTGGCTTGCTTGTTGAATGGTGGATTAGATTATGCTGTTTATATGACCACTGCAAGATATTCCTCAGGTTCAATGTCTGGCGCAACAACAAATGAAGCAAAAAGCTGGGGAAAAATAAAAGATGATTCAGATGCTGTAACAGTGATTGGAGATGTTTCAATCACATTTCCGTTAGTTATGATCTCTGTTTTAGAAGAATTAAAAAAAGAAAATTTATTGGAAAATTAAATTACTTCTTATTTTTCTTGTCGTCTTGATTATTTGCACCAAATTTATTGTAAACTAATGCAAACAAATAAGCTCCTACAAATCCATCAATAAATCCTTCTATTAGTCCAATAAAACTGCCAGAAATCGTTACGTTGTACTATGGATAAATACTTTTCATGATATTAAGAAAATCTAAACCATATCCTGTAAAGTTTGAGATCAATGTAGTTAGGAACATAACTACTCCCCAGATGATTCCAGCAGCCAATCCAAATTTTTTGCTTTTATTGTCATGAAAACCACCTCCTTTAATCAAGAAATTAGATTTTAATCTTTTTATAGTTTATGATCTAAATTTTATCCTAATTTTCCAACATCTTCAGGGAAATACTTCTCAACATAAAATCTTAATAATTGTTTAGCCTCTGGAATACAAGTTTTGTCCTTTATTCCGATCTTAGTTCTTTTTTGAAGCTCCTCAAATGTTCTAACACCTTCCAAAACAGCTTCCTCAATATCTTTATCTGTAATTTTTAATATCTTATCAATAATCTTAATATTGTCTTCCTTAACTTTATCTAGCTGTCCTGTTTTTCTATAATAATCATTTACTGCAGCCCTAAATGCTTTATCTGCCAATACAGAACAATGGAACTTTCTCGAAGGCAAACCCCCCAATCTTTTAGAAATATCTTGCGGTTTTATTTCTAAAGCTTTCTCTATTTCCATGCCACCAGCTTCTGTAATCATAACAGAGAACATTGAGGTGGATGCAATTGCCGAAGCACAACCAAATGTTTGCCATTTGCATTCTACAACTTTATTATCTCTAACTTTGATCCACATCTTCATCATATCCCCACAAGCAGGACTACCCTCAATCCCAATTCCATCTGCTTTTTTACTATATTCTTCTGCTTCTTCTTTTGTTTTCAATAAATTCTTCGGATTAAAAAAATGTTCTTTTACTTCCTCACTATAAAACCATCCATTTCCGCCATGAGATTCAACATCATACATTTTTAACATCCTCCATACTCAAATCAACCGGAGAAATCCCCCTTAATCTCTCAATAATACTCGGCAGAACTTCAATAACTTTATCAATATCTTCCTTAGTTGTATATTTGCTTAAACTAAATCTTATGCTTCCATGTGCAACTTCATAAGGTCTGCCAATACCTAGAATAACGTGACTTGGATCTAAAGATTTTGAAGTGCAAGCAGATCCAGAAGAAGCATATATTTTTTCATGGTCTAACATTAACAAAATTGCCTCTCCTTCAACATTAAGAAAACTAACATTAACATTATTTGGCAATCTTTTTTCTCTATCTCCATTTAGAAGAGTATTTGGAATCTTCAACAAATTCTCTATAAAATAATCTCTTAATTTTTTCAACCTTCTACTATACTCTTCTTTATTTTTCTGTGCAATTTCTAAAGCTTTTGCAAAACCTACAATATTAGCAATATTTTCAGTTCCACTTCTTAACCCAAATTCTTGTCCCCCACCATGCACAATAGGTTCTAATCTTAAACCAGATTTTTTATATAAACATCCAATTCCTTTTGGACCATAAATCTTACTCCCATTTAAACTCATCATATCAACATTCAGTTTTTCAACATCTAAAATCTCAGAATTCCCTGCTTGACATGCATCAACATGAAATACAATATTATGTTTTTTTGCAACCTCTCCTATTTCTTTTATTGGCTGTATAGTTCCAACCTCATTATTTGCATACATTACACTAATTAATATTGTATCTTCATTTATTGCTTCTTCAATTTTTTTTACATCAACAATTCCGTTCTCTTCAACTTTAATATAACTAACCTTGAATCCTTGTTTTTCTAAATAACCTAAACTATCTAAAACAGCATGATGCTCTATGTTTGTTGTTATTATATGATTTCCTTTTGATTTATTTTTTAGTGCATACCCTTTCAATGCCAAGTTTATACTTTCAGTACCAGATCCAGTGAATATTATCTCTTCTAGTTTAGCATTCAAAATATTGGCAACTTTCTCTCTTGCTTCCTTCAATGCAATTCCAGCTTTCAAACCTGGGGTATGCATGCTCCCAGCATTTCCATAGTCCTTACTAAAATAATCTTGCATTACTTCAAATACTTCTTGGTCTACAGGAGTAGAAGCAGAAGCATCCAGATATATTTCTTTATTCATCTTTAGCAATTTCATTTAACTTTTTTACAATCTCGTCTATTTCTTTCTCAGATTTTCCATGCACTCTTAATCCTTGTTCTATCGTCTCCATATTGGCTGCAAAACATCCAACACAATGAAACCCAATTCCAATTAAATATTCTGCAGTCCTTGGATATTTCATTATACATTCAGCAATTATTGTTTGCCTGGTTATCATTTTTCAAAGCAAAAATTACAGTTTTTTGGAACACAATCATGCTGTTTATGAATCTTGCAAATATCTTTTGTTTCTCTCACTAACTTTGTTATCTTGAATATTTCTTTTTGTGCACTAAACCTGTCTTTTTTTATTTTCTCTGAAGATTTTCTTATCTCTCTTTTCACCTTATCACTTAACACACTTTTTCCCCGTTTCTCTTTCATATACTGCGATATTGCGGCAGGCGTTATATTCAGTATGTTTGCCACTTCTTTCTGTTTGAAATCAGAGACTAGTAAAATCGCTAATTCTTTCCTTATTGTTGGCAACACATACCTGACCTCTATCTCTTGTGGCATTAATTTCATAGAAATGTTAACAATAGTTAATTTAAAAAGCTTTTGGATAACTTTAAATAAACCAAAAAACAACAAATAATCGGAGGTGATAATCTTGAAAATTATTTCTGTATTTGAAAATAATGAAAAAATTCCTGCAAAATATACTTGCGTAGGAGAAAATATAAATCCAAAACTAGAATTCTTAGATGTTCCAGAAAATACAAAAAGCTTAGTTTTAATTATGGATGACCCAGATGCAATAAAACCTGCTGGAAAAGTTTGGGATCATTGGGTTTTATTTAATATCTCGCCAACAACAAAAACTATAGAAGAAAATTCAGTTCCAGAAAATGCTATACAAGGATTAAACAGCTGGAATAAAAATGAGTATGGCGGACCGTGCCCTCCAGATGGAGAACATAGATATTTCTTCAAACTATATGCATTAGATACAACTTTAGACCTAGATAGTTCTGCAACAAAAAAAGACGTAGAAGAAGCAATGTCTCAACATATAATTGAAAAAGCAGAATTGATAGGAAGATTTTCTAAATAATTATTCTTTCTTTTTCTATATCTATTAAAATCTGAGGGTATAAAATATGTTCTACTCTTAGAACTCTTTCAGCTAAACTTTCTGGAGTATCTCTTTTATATACAGGCACTTTATATTGAGCCAGGATTTTTCCATGATCATATTTTTCATCAACTAAATGAATTGTAGCACCACTTTCAGTCTCGCCAGCTTGAATTACAGCTTCATGAACTCTCATTCCATACATTCCTTTTCCTCCATATTTTGGCAGTAAAGCAGGATGAATATTTAAGATTCTATTTGCATAGTTAGCAATTAATTCAGGTCTCAGTTTTTTCAAATATCCTGCAAGTAAAATCATATTTACATTATGATCCTGCATTAATCTTAAAATTCGTTGATCAGAATTTTCTGAATAAGGCACATAATAAGAAGGAATATCATTTTTCCTACCTAATTCTAATGCCGGTGCACGATAATTGTTTGTAACTATTATTCTTGGATTTGCATTAAGTTCTCCCCTTTCGATAAACCTTAGAATAGATGCTATATTGCTCCCTCTTCCAGAAGCCATAAACCCCAAGTTTAATTCCATAATTTAATGGTTAAGAAATTAATTAAAATAAGTTTCTATCTTTTTACGTGCACACTAATGTGCAACCCTTTACCCGGTAATGCAGAGATAACTTTAACTGCTAACTCTTTTGTGGTTATTCTTCTATGCCTCTTTATGTCTTTTAATTTAGGCAAAACAATTGCAGAATTAAAAAATCTCAATAATGCACTAATAAAAAACAAAAATACATATTTTGTCCAAAATACTTCCTTCAAAAATCCACTGATCTCGATCATAGAAAATACCTTTAATAATCCTGCCCCTGCTAAACTCCCTAAAAATATAAATACTCCATTTATAAGATTAAAGTAGGATATTGAATTTGCTCTATTCTCAGGTTCTGTAGTTTCTAATAAAAAGTTAAAGTAAGATAACATAAATCCTGACCAAACAAATCCTCCAAATAATTGAGCAACAATTAAACTAGGAATTGTTCTAGAGAATATCCAGAATAATGGAATAAAAGGAATTAACATTCCAGTTAATTTTAAGATAGCTAACGATCCATACTTATCAGAATAATATCCCCACGCAGGTAAAAACATTATTTGAACAAGTATACTTACTCCAACAACTACAACATACTGCCAATATTCGAGAGCTAAGCTATTTAACAAATATGCGACAAAATATGGTGCAGACAAATAGAATGCAAAATACATAATAGCAAGATAAATAACTAATGTGCTAAAATGACCTTCTTTAAATCCCTCTTTAAAATGTTTCAAAAATCTTCCTAATGTAAACTCGTCTTTTTTTATTATATTAAATTCAGGTTCATATTGCTTTGCTAAGAAAATTACAGATAATATCCTAGACAACATTGCTAAACCAAAGATAATAGCAAATCCTAAGAAAGCATCTCCTAATGCTTCTTTTGCATAATTTAAGATTAATCCCCCAATAATAAAAGACAGGAATGCTGCTAAACTTGTTAATCCTGTTCTTCTAGCAAAAAACTTTCCCCTTATTGAACTAGGAACTAGATCTCCTATCCAACTAGTCCAAATCGGATTTGTCATCAATCCAAAAATCCAGTATAAAGATACAAATAATATTAAACTAAATATTTTATCATGAGACAAGGTATAAATAAATATAATTGGCAACCACATTAAAGCTTGAATAACAGCAAATAAAATTACAGACTTTTTTCTGGAGTGCATCCTATTCATAAATCTTACAGAAAATAATTGCATGATAGAAGCCAATAAAATAGGCAATGTAGCTAAAACCCCTAACTGCAGATCATTAGCACTCATTAAAATAGCGTAAGCTAATAAAAAATGTTCTCCAAAGCCCAACATTGCAGAATAAGCTATACCATCAAATATTGAATACTTTAAAGCACTCTTAACTCTTTTAGTTATCATTAAAACAATCCTTAGATTTAGTTTTTATAAACTTAACTATAAATAAAAAAGAAATAAGGGTTTAGAAGTCGTCTTCTTCCTCTTCAGAAGATTCCTCTGAACTTTCTTCAGCACCCTCTTCACTAGGTTCTTCTTCTGAACTTTCTTCTTCAGAATCTTCACCTAAAGTATATTCTTCATCATCTCCAGATTCTTCATCTGAACTTTCTTCAGTTTCTTCTGAGCTTGAGTCTTCTTCACTATCAAACTCATCATCATCTGAACTTTCATTATCATCATCACTTGATTCTTCATCTGAACCTTCATCTTCTTCTGAACTTTCTTCTTCAGGTTCTTCAGAACTTACATCATCATTTTCAGTCTCTTCTGTAGACTCTTCGTTTGTAGTCTCTTCTTGTTCTTCTTCCTTTGGCATTTCTTCATTATTCATTGTTTCTTCTTCCATTTAAACACCTCCAATAAATTAAGTTTTGACTATTTTATCGCTTTATAAAGTTTTTGTAGATTTATTTAATATAATAAAAAATAAAGAATTAGTTTTTGTTCCAAACTAGATCAAACATATTCTGCATTGCTCCTGCAAAATATGGTGCATTTACCCAGATCCCCAAATCATATGAAGGATGCACTTCGTCATCACTCATTGTCATAAACATAACTTCCTTCCCATCAATAATACAGAATCTTGCATTTACATCTCTAATATCTTTAACCTCTGCAAATTTCTTTACATCTTTGATCAATGGATCCTCTGGATTTTCTATTGGTGCTGCAACTCTTATCTTAACTTTTTTCTTTCCTAATTTTGTTAATACTGGTTGCAAAGCTTCTAACTTCCTTAACACCCCTCTAGAAGTTGTCATTATGGTTACTGATTTATTTGCTCCCTTAACCATACTTTCTAGATGTGCATATAAATTATGTCTGCCTTTTATTGCTCCAGATAAATCTGCAGGCTCAACATATTCTATCCCTTGACTATACAATGAATTTAATTCAGAAAGTACATCATTACTATTAAGTTCTCTTAATTTATGTAAATTTCTATCAGCTTCTTCCTTTACAGCCTTCTTCATTCGTTCAACAACCTCTTTTGGCTCTACTGCAATATACTGGATTGGCTTTCCTAGTCTCATTATAACAAAGCCTTTCCTCTCTAAAGATTCTAAAATATCATATGCCCTAGATCTTGGTACATTTCCAATCTCAGAAAGTTCTCCCGCAGTTGATTTTCCTCTAGAAAGCAATGCAGTCCATATTCTAACTTCGTATAAATTTAGCCCAAAAAATTGTCTTAATTTTGTTAAAAAGTCTTCTTTTACAATCATTAATATCCCTCCTATTAAGGGCAACCCCCTTTTTTAGTTCATATTATTAGTTACTGACTAATAATATAAACTATTAACAAATGGTGATTTGTCACTATTTAAAGATTATTGTAATAAAAATCATATTTGTCTTTTCTTCTTCTGTTTATTGAAGATTCTTTCAACTCTATTTATGTCATCAATATCTGAAAAACCTAAATCTTTTCTTACTCTAAGAACTTTTGGGAACCTTAATGCATAACCTGATCCATAAGTCGGAGATTTTTGTATTTCCTCATAACCTATTTCCAAAATCAATTTTGGTTTAAGACTAACGTGCTTTCCTTTTTCTTCTTTTATCAAAGGTTTTAATTCTTTAGTTAATGTTTCAAAAGTAACTCCTGATCCCTTCTCTGCAATTCCAGTACCAACTTTTCCAATAGTTAATAATTTATTTTTATCTCTACATGCCAGGGTAAATGAAGCTAACCAATTTGCTCTTTTTCCTTCCCCCCACTCTGCACCTACAATAACTAAATCCAAACTTTCTTTTACAGGTTTTATTTTCACCCATCCTCCCACTCTTCTTCCAGGAATATAAGCAGATTTTAAATTCTTGACCATGATACCTTCATTTCCAGCTTTCAAAGATTCTTTGTAGAATTTCTCCATTTCTTTTTCAGAACCACTAACTAATTTCTTTGTTAGAACAATTTTTAATTTCTCTTCCTTTATCACCCCTTCCAAAATTTTTCTTCTTTCTTCTTGAGTTTTATTCAATAATATTTCTCCTTCTTTGTTTAGTATATCAAAAACATTTATCTCAACAGGCATTTCTTTACTTAATTTTTCTATGTCATATTTTCTTTTTATTCTTTGAGATATATATTGGAATGGCAAATGTTTTTTTGTTTTTGGATCATATCCAACTAACTCAGAATCCAAGATGCATTTTTTACATTTGACATTCTTTTTTATAACTTGAATAACATCTCTAAATTGATTAGTAACATTTTCTAATCTCCTGGTAAACAATTTTATATCATCGCCGTCTTTGTGAATCTGCAATCTAAATCCATCTAATTTTACTTCACATAAAGCAGGACTTCCAACTACTTTTAATGCTTCTTTAAAAGATTCAACACGAATTGCTAACATAGGATTAATTGGTTTACCAATCACCATAGATAACTCTTCTAACTTCATTGATTTGGCAGCTTTAGCTACAATTGCAAAATCATTAACAACATTATAAGCATGCTCTATTTTCTTAACAAAATAATTATAACACTCTCTTGCAAGTTTTTCTGATTCAGCTTCTATAATATCATACTTTTTCAAATTTAATTTATCTAATTCTTCAATTTTTTTGATCTTTTTTACTTTACCTTCTTTACCATAATCATTAATCCCCTTTATTCTTGGAAAATAAGCCCAGACAATAGCATCCCTTATGATGCCTTCTTTCACTCCAATTCTTAAATCTTCTATAATCGTTCTTGCAATAAATTTAGCTTCTTTTGGATTTGCAGAGGTTAATAATTCAGTAACCAACTGAATTTTTTTTGATACTGTTCCAGTACCTTCTAACTCTGCTAACTTCCTAATGTTATCAAAAACTTTCTCAATAGTTAATTTTTCACTAAATAATGCGGTTTGTTTATGTTTCGATATTAATTCTTCAACAACAATGCCTAAATCTCCTTTTCTTGCCCACTCTTTTTCTATCTTACTAGGTAAAGCACCAGTAGCAGAATTTATTGCTTTTGCAACTAGCTTAGAACTCATCCCTATTTTTCTTTCATCCCATTTTGGAAACACATTTCCCTGCAATAAAAAAACAACTCTCTCAATATCTTTTTCAGGAACATTAACTAAAAGCTCAGCAATAATTTTTGTTTTCTCTAATTTTTTCGTAGTTTTTTCAAGTTTCTCATAAGTCTCAACCAAATTAGAATAATACATGCTATCTAAATTAAATTCTATTAATATAAATGTTTTGGTAAGATTTCAATAAAAACAAAAGGATTAATAAAACACAAAAACCTTCTCAATCATGCCTAGAAAACCCTACATCCCATTAACTCAACAACCATTTTGTTGTGTTTCAACATGCATACAGATGATTTTACTAAGAAGAGGATTGCCATTATATTCTCAGGAAGAGATAGGTTATGAGCTTGGCCTAGTAGTTCCAAAAGAATATGCAAATTTATTTCAAAAAGTAAGAACAGGTAAAAAACCCTCTGCAGGATGGGGAACTCAAATAAACAAACCTAACTACTCATTAAATAATTTTTTTCTTAAATATAAAATCCCTCTTAAGAAAGAATATTTTCCCCCTTCTGCATTAGAAAAACCTGACTCTGGATTAAAACACAATTAAGAGAAGACAATGATATTCTTGCCTGCTTTAATTGTGGCAGATTATACAACACATATGGATCCGGTCATGTTTCTGTTGTTGAATCAATTTCAAGAAAAAAAATAACATTAATCGATCCCGGATATAATGTGCCAAAATATGAGACCCTAAGTCTAGAAAAATTGTTGGATGCAATGGAATACCATGGTGAATCAAATTTAGGGGGATTTTGGCTTATCTCTCCCATAAAAGATTATTTGCCAGATAAAAATTTATAAGATATGAAAACAAAAATACCAAACCCAAACCTTTATATAACCCGGGAAATCAATAAAATCCGAGATACAAAAGTAAGAGTAACGAATTCTCTTTCTTTTTGTATGAGTTAGGAGGTTAGAATATGGAAGGTACAGTTAAATGGTTTAACTCTAGAAAGGGTTTCGGATTTATCAAAGGAACTGACGATGTAGATTACTTTGTACATTACACAGCTTTAGAACAAGGCACGTTCCTAAGAGAAAATGATCTAGTATCCTTTGAACCTGTAGAAACAGATAAAGGTATGCAGGCAAAAAACGTTAAACTGTTGAAAAAAGGATCTGAGTTTGACGAAGAATAAACACACAGTTATACAATAGTTTTTTAAATAATTATTTCTTATTTTATTTTCATGGATATAGACAGGTGTATAAAAACAAGACGTTCTGTAAGAAGATATCTCAAAAAAGATATTAAATTTGATAAATTAACAGATATCCTTGACGCAATAAGGTATGCACCAAGTTCTGGAAACTTACAAAATTGGCGAATTATAGTTGTAAAAGATGAAGAAACAAAGAAAAAAATTGCAGAAGCAAGTGCAGATCAATTATGGATGGCAGATGCTCCTGTAATACTAGTAATTTGCAACGATAAATCAGAAATAGCAAGAATGTATCCTAAACATGCAGATACATTTTCAATCCAAAATATAGCAGCAGGTATACAGAATATGTTACTAAAAGCAAACTCATTGGGCATTGATAGTTGTTGGATTGGTTCTTACAATGATAAAAGAATAAAAACATTACTTAGAATTCCAGAAAATATTTCAATAGATGCAATTCTCACATTAGGTTATGCGGCAGATAAAGAAGAAATGCCAAAACGTATTGATTTAGAAAACATAACTTTTTTCGAAAAATGGGGAAATAGAAAAAAAGATTAGTTCAATCCAGTAGATCCAAACCCACCTTCTCCTCTTTCACTTTCATTTAATTCTTCGGTTTCTTCAATCTCCGGAATTTCATGTTTATTGATAACCATCTGTGCAATTCTGTCCCCTTTATTAATCTTAAACACACTGTTTCCATGGTTCATTAATATTACACCCAACTCTCCTCTATATCCTGCATCAATAGTTCCCGGAGAATTTAACACACTAATCTTGTTCTTTAAAGCTAATCCAGATCTGGGTCTTATTTGAGCTTCATATCCAACAGGCAGCTCCATTTTCAAACCTGTCTTTATTAATGCATGTTCTCCTGGACCAATTTCATATTCCTCTACTGCAACTAAATCCATTCCTGCATCTCCTTCTTTTGCAAATCTCGGTATTACAGCATCCTCATGCACTTTTTGAAATCTTATTTTTACCATTTTATGTAGCACATCCTCCAGCAACTTTTCCGCAATTTATGCATTTCTTACATTTACCATCTTGTATTAGCTGCCCACCACAATCACAAGTATCCCCTGTAGCCACCATAGGTTTATTTTCTTGTAATCTGCCTTCCACTTTCTTATTTTTAACTTTTCTTGCTTTCTTGTTATCATACTCTTGTACTTCTTCTAAATTCTTTAAACTCATTCTCTGTTCAATATCTGCAATGTCATCAAAATAAGCAATTGCATTCTTTATTTGTTTGTTTCTATTCACTCTTAAATTTCTTTCAATTTCTGGATCTAGTTTAAAATTAAAGTCTCCTGTTAACTCCTTATATTTTTCTACCCCTGCATACTCTAAAACCAATCTTCTAAATGCCCAGTCCTCTAAAGATGTACAGGATCTAACTAATGGATCATCTGTCACCCCCGAGATATCTGATTTACTACCAATATATTTCTGAGCTATGGACTCTAATGGTGTGCCCCACTTTAATGCTTCAGATACAGCTATCCCAAAGTTATCATATACCGTTCTCAATGTTGTTCCTTGTTTTGATAACTGGAATCTTATCTCTCCTATCTTGCCATCTGGATATTCTCCCGTTATCAAGTGCACTTTATATTCTAACCCATTTCCAGTATTTATTTTTACAACTTGTACCACACCTTCTCTCTTCGGATTTAAGTGCAGTTTTTCTCTGCCAACTAATTCATCGATGGTACCATTCCCATTAACTAATGGCTGAGTTAATTTTGATCCATCCCTGTAAATTGCTAAAGATTTCAATCCTCTCTTCCATCCTTCAACATATAAGTTAAAAATGTCCATCACTCCAGCTTCATTAGGGACATTTACTGTTTTTGAAATAGCTCCAGATAAGAAGGGCTGAACAGCCTCCATCATTTTTATGTGTGCTAATGGCTCAATAAATCTTCCACCTTCAACTGGGCTTTTTGCACTGTCAAATACGCTAAGATGTTCTTCTTTAATATATGGAGCGCCCTCAACAACCCCCTTTTCAGTCATATATTGGACAATACTCTCAGTTTCACTTTCACTATATCCCAAATTAATCAATGCTTCTCTAACACTGCCATTTACAATAAGCTCTTGCCCTCCACCAACTAAATTCTTATATTTCACTAACATAAATTCTGGCTCAATTCCAGTAGTATCACATCCCATCAAAAATCCAATTGTTCCAGTTGGCGCTAATAAAGTTGTCTGAGCATTTCTAAATCCATGTTCTTTGCCTAATTCAATTGCTTTGTCGTGGGATTCTCTAGCAGCTTCAATAAGTTCTTCTAAATTCATACCTGCCCCAACTTTTTCTCCAACATCTAATCTCTCTGCAGCCCCCTTATGTAGTTCCATTACTTCCATAAATGGTTCTTGATTTTCTTCATATTTCTCAAAGGCACCCATTCTTTTTGCAAGTCTAGCAGATTGCTCATAGGCAGTGCCATTTAATATGCCTGTAATTGCTCCAGCAATCTTCCTTCCATATTCACTATCATACGGGATTCCTCTAGACATCAATAAAGCGCCCAAATTCGCATACCCAATACCTAATGGCCTAAATAAATGGCTATTTTCCGCTATTTTCTCACTTGGATATCCCGCATAATCAACAATAATCTCTTGTGCTAAAATTCCAATCCTAACAGCATGTTGGAAAGCTTCAATATCAAACCTTCCATTTTCATCTACAAATTTTTTCAGATTTAAAGATCCTAAATTACAAGCACTGTTATTCAAAAACATATACTCAGAACATGGGTTTGAAGCCATGATGTCTCCAGAATTCTTTACTGTATTAAACTTCTGAATAATATCATCATATTGTAATCCGGGATCACCAGATATATGTGTTGCTGCAGCTATTTTTATTAACATCTCTTCTGCAGACATAGAACCTCTCACTTGACCAGTTGTACGCTCAATAAACTCAACTAAACCTCCATTCAAAACAGCTTCCATAAACCTATCATCTACCCTAACTGAATTATTTGAATTCTGTCCAGAAACAAACTTATATGCCTCAATAGGATCATATAATCCTGCAGCAACTAATGCTCTAACCTGTTTTTCAGCTTCAATTTTCCAGTTTATGAAATCTAAGACTTCTGGATGCTGATAATGTTGAATAACCATCTTTGCAGCCCTTCTGGTTATTCCCCCAGATTTAACAACATCTGCAATCCTATCACTAACCAATGCAAATGATTGTGCACCACTGCTTTGTCCGCCGCCAGACAATTTCTCTCCAATAGCTCTTAAATTTTGCAAAGTTAACCCACTTCCAGAACCATACTTAAATAGCCTTACCTCATTATTCCACCAATCTACAATTCCATCCTCTCCAAACAACTTATCTTCTAATCCTAAAATAAAACATGCTGAACATTGAGGATGCTCATATTCTGTATCTGCTAACTCAATTTGTCCTGTTTCATGATTAAAATAATACAACCCATTCTCAGGACTTCCCTTTATCCCATATATATCTCCTTTTCCTGCATTAAACCATGTTGGGGAATTAGGGGAATACATCTGATTTAGAATCATAAAAGACAACTCTTCCTGGAAAGTCTCAGCTTCATTATCATCCCTAAAGTATCCATGTTCTGCTCCATAATTTCTTAAAGAACTAGTAACTCGATTTACCATCTGCCTAATATCTGTTTCTCTTCCAATTTCAGGAACTTCTTGAGCAAAATATTTGTTAGCTACAATATTAACACTAGTTTGTGAATATCCCTTTGGAAATATTAAACCCTCTTGCCCAAAAATAGTCTCTCCACTTTTTAGATCTCTTATCGCAGCAGACCTAGGTTCATATTCAAACATATCAGCAGCTTTTTTGCCTAGACTAGTAAATAACCTTTCTACCAAACTATCTTTTGATTCATATGCCATTCTTTAACCCCCTTTATAATCTTTTTATGACCTCTTCAAAAGATTTTAAATCTGCAAAATCTCTATATACAGAGGCAAATCGAACATAAGCAACCTTATCTACTTTCTTTAATTTGTCCATTACCAACTCCCCTATAATCTTACTATGCACCTCTGGAGTGTCATTGCTCCTTAATTCTATTTCAATGTCCCTGACCATTTCCTCAATTTGCTCACTTGTTATTGGTCGTTTTTCACAAGCTCTTAATATGCCTCTCATCAACTTATTTCTATCAAACTGCTCTCTTGCACCAGATTTCTTCACAACTCTAATCCCTAATCCCTCTATTCTTTCATATGTTGTAAACCTTCTTCCACACTTTAAACACTCGCGTCTCCTTCTTATTGTATCATTAGAATGCTCTCTCTTATCAATAACTTTCAAAGATTCATGATAACAAAATGGACACCTCATTTTCAATATATTGTGTTAATCACAAGTATTTGAGCACAATATCTTGTGATTTTCACAAAACTTCTCAAAATTGAATTCAGCCATATATAAATATTTATCTTGTTTAACTTATATTTTCAAAAAAGAAGAAAAAAAGGAAGAAAAGATATATCACCTCTTCTTCCCGCAAAATAAAGGGGTAAGTAGTGAGTTTCTTTTTTGTGGGGGTTAAAGAATGAACTAATGTTCAACTCACTACTTGAGCATGTCAATTCCTAATTCTTCACTTATTTGTTGAGCTTTCTCAGCTTGTTGTTGTATTCTATCCACTTTTCCTAATATGTATGGAGATTTTACTCCAGTTATAATTGTCATAACACTAATCTTTCCTTCCATATTAGGATCAATTCTTGCTCCCCAGATTACTAATGCATCTGGATCCAAAGACTCTGTTACCATGTCTCCTACCTTTTCAATATCGTCTAACAACAAGTCTGGCCCACCAGTTATGTGAATTAAAGCACCTGTTGCTCCACTATAATCCACTTCCAACAATGGATTTGATAGTGCTCTTCTTACTGCTTCTTCTACTCTATTTTCAGAGCTAGACTGTCCAATTCCAATCGCACTTACACCACCATCTGTCATAATTGTTTTAACATCTGCATAATCTAAGTTAACCAAACTTGGTATTGCAATTATCTCTACTATTGCTTTAATCATTGTTGAAAGCAATTCATTTGCAACTGCAAAAGCTTGTTGTAATGGCAGATTTCCAGCAATTGAACTTAATTTATTGTTATCTATAACAATTGCAGTATCTACAACATTTCTTAATTCTTGCAATCCAAATTCTGCCTTATCCCATCTAGCTTTTTCTATCTTAAATGGCATTGTAACAGTTGCTATAACAATAGCACCCATTTCCTTAGCAATTTGTGCAATTACAGGAGCAGCACCAGTACCAGTACCACCACCCATTCCAGCACAAACAAATACCATGTCTGCACCTTTTAGAACTTCTCTTAACTCTTGAAGACTTTCTTTGGCAGCCTCTCTTCCTCTTTCCATATGGCCACCAGCTCCAAGACCCCTTGTTAGTTCTTTACCTATAAGGATTTTCCTATCAGCATGAGAAACATCAAGATGTTGTTTATCCGTATTAGCAATAATAACTTCTGCACCATTTACCCCTTTCTTATATAACCATGAAGCTATATTAGAACCTGCGCCACCAACACCAATAACCTTCATATTTGCTTTTCCAACTTGCAAATCTTCTTCCTCTGTAAAGTTTTCTGAATTTTTTAATGCGTCTTGTATGATGAATTCCATTTTTTTCTTTACCCCCGTTTTTTTATATTCTTCAGTACCACAATTTTTATATATGTGGAATTTTAATTTCCTGTTAAGAAAAAGTTGTCTAATCGCCAAACAAAGACGCTTTTTCAAGATAGCTAAGACTAAGACCTAAGAAATACCTTATATTATTTTGTTTGGATCGCCAAAACCAAACGAAATTTGCTAAGACCTAAAAGTATTTTGAATTAAATTATTTATAAATGTTTTTAGAGTGAAAACTATATTTTCTAGTTTATATTATATAATTTTATCAGATAAATTTTTATACTCCAACCATCAAAAACAACATATGAAACCAGGAGATTACATACAAATAAAAACTTCTTCAGAAACTTTTGAAGGCACTTTAATGCCAGATTCAATAAATAATAAGCTTGTTATAAAGCTAAAATCTGGCTACAATATGGGAATAAACAAATCAAAAATAAAATCAAAAAAAGTTCTAAAACAAGCAAAAAAAACTAAAAAAACAACAAAAAAACAAACCCAATCAAAAAAACTTCCAAAAATACTGATCTTACATACAGGTGGAACAATAGCTAGTAAAGTAGATTATGAAACTGGTGGAGTAATCTCAAAATTTACACCAGAAGAACTCCTAGAAATGTTCCCAGAATTAAAAGAATTGGCAAATATTGACTGCAAACAAATATCAAATATATTTTCTGAAGATATGGGTTTCAAAGATTATAACACAATAGCAAAGGAAATAAAAAAAGCAAAAGACATATCAGGCATAATAATAACTCATGGTACAGATACAATGCATTACACAGCAGCTGCTTTAAGTTTTATGTTAAATGACCTACCTTACCCAGTTTTACTGGTTGGTTCCCAAAGAAGCTCAGATAGAGGTAGCTCAGATGCTTATATGAACCTATTGTGTGCAGTGCAATTCATAATTAATTCAGAGTTCTCAGAAGTTGGAATATGCATGCACTCTACAATAAATGATGACTATTGTTGGATTTTGCCTGGTCTAAAATCAAAAAAACTACACACTTCAAGAAGAGATGCATTCCAACCAATAAATTCCAGACCAATAGCTTATGTTAACACAGCTGGAAAAATAAAATACATCACAACAAAGTTCACAAAAAAAGATCCTTCTAAAAAACTAAAGATAGACTTGTTAAAGGAAAACCTAAAGATTGGCATACTAAAAGTACACCCAAACTTACAGCCTTCTGAAATACAAACATATTCAAAATTTGATGGCCTAATAATTGAAGGTACAGGTCTTGGCCATATGCCAATAAATTCTAATCCAAAACTACTAACAGAACTAAAAAAACTAAAAATCCCCATAGTTATGTGCTCTCAGACTGTTTTTGGTCGTGTAAATATGAATGTTTATTCAACAGGAAGAAAACTGCAAGAATTTGTTTTATCTGGCTCAGACATGACCTCAGAAACAGCATTTATTAAATTAGCATGGCTATTAAGCACAAATCAAGACATAAATTTAATTTCTAAAAACCTAAAAGGGGAAATTAACGAAACAATCTCTGATGAATTCTTATTCCACTAAGTGCATTAAATACGTTTCTATATCGTTTTTTAGGACATTTTCAGGATCTTTTC
>CAZQVG010000006.1:0-21314 GCA_964596705.1 Candidatus Woesearchaeota archaeon
TTTAATGATAATGGGACTTATGTTCTGGGCATTAAAATAGATGATAAACTAAAAAATATCAGTTTTGATGTTTCTGGTAGTGGCTCTGGGTTTTTTATTGATGTTGGTGCAGATGGCAGTGAGGAATGGCAGTTTTTTGGCGAGTTTAAAGAATGGGGTGATAAGATTTATCCTGAAGGTTATGAGGGTTATGATTATAAGGGAGATAATTATGATGATGAAGTTTCTGGAAGTAAAAAATGCAATAATATAAATTTAGAGTTTGATCAGGATGAAGTTAGAGTTAAAGTAAATGCAGTTGCTAGGAATCTGAGTGGAAGTACCTTAAAAGCTAAAATTGGAGATAGTTATTGTTTGTTTGATAGTGTTGGAACGAGTTTTAGTGAGATGAGTTGTGAGATGGATTTGGATTTGTCTGGATATAATAGTCCGCAATTATTGGAAACTTGTTTAATTTTAAATCCTTATGATGGGTTTAGTATTCCAAGATACGTAAAAATAGGAAATGATCAAGAGTATTATTTTATTACATTGCAAAAAGCATTGTATGAAGAAGGGTTAAGTGGAACTAGTAAGAATGTGAATAGTATAGTTTTGAAGAATGCAATAAATGATTATTATGAAAGTGAATGTGGGGGTAGCGGATGGTGTTTAATTCCTTTGAAATTAAGATTAGAAGAAGCGGGAACTATTAACTTAAATAATTTTAATTTAGAGTATGGCAACGCTCAGTCTGATAAATTTTATAATGTGACTAGTGAAAGTTTGAGAGTTAATCTAAGCGGTAAAAAAATTCCTTTGAATGCATTTAAAACTTTGAGAACACCAGATGTTGACGGTGAAGAAAGTTGTGTATTAAAAATTAGTTTTGATGGTGAAAGTGTTGATAAACCATTTAATGTTAGTTCTGGACCAATTGTTGATTTAAAAGTTAGTTCTTATTATATGGGAAAAAATTTGCCAATTAGATTCGATGCTAGTGGAAGTAGAGCTAGAAATAATAAAACCATTGTAAGTTATGAATGGGATTTTGGAGATAATTCAAGTGGTACTGGAAGTGTGGTAGAACATAGTTATTCTAATAATGGAAATTATAGTGTTAAGTTAGTTATAAAGGATTCTGATGGGTTGGAAGCTAGTGATGAAATTGAGGTATATATTATTCCTTTAGAGGAATATCTTGACAGTGAATTGAATGAAACTCCAGAGGAGATTAGAAATGCTGAAATATACTTGAATGGGATTGGAAATAATGAGATTAAAAATTTTGTTCAAATTATGGGTTATTTGGGTTCGATAAATAGTAGTTTAGAAAAAATTAATAGTTTAAAGGTTAACTTTACAACTGTTAAAAATTCGAATATAAGTGACAAGGATTCGGAATATGTTAAGATTGTTGATGAGTTAAATAAAGTAATTACAAAAATCCCTAAAACGATTGCTTTGGTTCAAAAAGAGAATATCCAGAATCAAATGATCTTTGGACCTAATGATGTTTTTAGTTTTTCTGGAATAAATAATGTCTCTAATTTTGATGCGTATGCAAGAGAAATTTATGAATTTAATATTGATAATGTGACTGTTAGTTCTAATAATAGTTTATTTAGTGTTGATTATATTGTCGGGAATAATAATTATTTGTTTGTGAATAAGCAAATTTATGTTGTTGGGGGCAGAAATAAAGTTGTTGCTGAAAATTTAAGGAATGTTGTTTCTAGTTTAGATGATGTGTATGGTGGGGGCAGTAAGGATGAGGCGAATAAGGTTGTTTATTGGAGTATGGATGGGAGTAGTAAGGAGATTGAGTATGTAGTGAAAACAAATGAATTGGCTGAGATAAAAACAGTTGTTTATAGTGATGTTGAAATAAGTGGCAGTTCTGTTTATTGTAAAAATGATAGTTCATGTGAGAAATATTGCGGGGATAATGTTTGTAGCATAATAGATTGGTTGGGTGTAAATGAAAGGGACGAGAATAATGCAAATTATTGTCCACAAGATTGTGTTATTAAGAATTCAATTACTAAGTATATTGTTTTGTTTTCATTTTTCTTTTTGATTGTTTTATATTTGTTGTTCTATAAAGGTCCTGGAAATTATAAAGAGGTGGTTAATTGGATAACTTATGGAGCTTTTCATAGGAAGTTGTTTGTTTCTGAGAGGGATAAGATTGTTTTAAAACAGTTTATTGATAATGCATTAAGAAGGGGATTTAAAGTTGAAGAAATTAAAACTGCATTGTTGAAGAAAGGATGGAATGAGCATCAGATTAATCATATTTTAAGAGATTATAAGCATGATTGATTTTGTTTAGCAAAAGATTTATAAAACAATAATATATCCATTGCTGTATGCGTAGGTAGTGTAATGGCTAGCATTCGAGCCTTCCAAGCTCGCGATCCGGGTTCGAGTCCCGGCCTACGCAGTTATTAGTTAATTTTTTAAACTGTTTTTTGTTCTTTAATGTTTATTGGGCTCGTAGCTCAGTTTGGATGAGAGCGCTTCCCTCCTAAGGAAGAGGTCGCGGGTTCAAATCCCGTCGGGCCCGTATTAGAAAAATATTTAAAGATAGTAATTATTTGTTAATTATGAAAAGGGGTATTTCACCATTGATGGCAAGTGTATTTCTTGTGGGAATAGCAATTGTTATTGGGGTTATGGTTATTGTTTGGGGAACAAACATTAGCCAGAATGTAATGGTTGGTCAAGATGAAAAGATAGCTGCTGCAGCTGTTTTAAAGTTTAGTGCTAGATACCCTAGTAATGTGGATTGTAGTTCATTATGTAATGTAAGCCAAAATCCTGATATAAAATGTAAATCAGATTATTGTTATTGTGTATTGATAGATAATCTTGAAGATAGAAAAGTTAATTATAAGGTTGTAACTAAAGGAGAGAATGGAATTGATTATTGTGGTCCTGAAAATTTTGAGTTGAATGCTCATGAAGCTAAGATTTTTGCTGTTGGATATGATAGTACAAAAGTTGGTACTGGAAAAATTAAGGCTTTAATTGATCCTGTTTTATTTTTAGAAAACTAAACTTTGATTGAAATTCTTCCTTGTTTTAATACACGGACTTTCCCACCAGATTCTGATACTACAACTGCGATTGCGTTTGTGTTTTTTGTCAAAGCTGCGCAAGCTCTATGTTTTGTTCCAAATCCATCTGGGAAGTCTAAGTCTGCAGTATCTATATCAATGTAAGTTCCTGCGCTGATTATTTCTCCTTCGTTATTTATTACGAAAACTCCATCTAATTGGGCGAAGTTCTTTATTGTTTCTTTTAGATCTGGGTCTGTTATTTTTGGTTTTTCTGTTAGATTATAGAAGGGGTTTATTATCATTTGTCTTAAATATTTGTTTATCTCTTGAGGGTCTCCTATAATAAATGCAGTTCCGACTTTTCTTCCTTCTCTTCCTTCTTCACCTATTTCTTTTGCTATGCTAATTGTTGCTTCTATTATATCTGAGCCAATATATTCAGATAATTTCTGTTGTCCAATCTTGAAGAAAATTTCATCTACATCGAAAACAAATAATAGTCCTTGATAACCCACCCCTAAATTTGGGTTTTGGACACAGACTACTTGTTCCCCTTTTGTTAAATAGTTTTTATTGATTGCTTCTAATAAGATTGTTTTTATTGGAACTATAGAACCGAATTCAGGTTTTTTTGTTTTAGTTTCATATTCTATTTTTTTGTAGATTCCTGGTGAAGTTTGTTTGAATATTGTTACTTTTATCTTCATATGATCTGTGCCTTCATATTCTTCTTTTGGTATTTTTTCTATTGTGACTATGCTGTTTACATTTAAGTCGCGAGCTATCCTTGTTGCTGCTACTCCAATAATCTCGTCTATTTTTTTCATGCTAATAATTATGGATGAGAACTTCTTAAAATAGTTTTTGTAATTTTTTTAGATAATTAAACTTTGATCTCTAATTTTTTATTGGTATCTAAAGCACTTGTTAAGGTTCTGCCGAGTTGAGATTTTTTATGTATCTGTATTTTTCCAGAGTTTGAAATTATTGCAGAGAATAAGAAGTTGTCTTCTAAGAAAAATTCTGCTTGTTTTTTTGCAAGGGATTTTGGTAAAACAAATGTTATGTATTTTTTGGATTCAGATACTCCGTAATTTACAGGTTCTTTTCTTATTTCGAGTTCCTTTATTGTTATTTTTATGCCGAGTTTATTTTCTATGTTTTCTATTCGTTTGCCTTTAACTCCTATTAGTTTTGGAACTTCTTTTTCTGGAACATAAATTGTTGCCCTATTTGATGAATTTATTTCTACTTTTGCATTTTTCGAGTATTGTCTGAATTCACGTTCTAGATATTGTTCGGCAAATTTTATTGTTGATGATTTTTCTCCTGATACAGGAATTACTACGGTTTCTTCCCCATAACTGTAAATTTCGTAAGCTAGTTTATTTTCTATAAAATCATATACTTCAATTACTGGACGTGCTAGATCAGATTCTGTCATTCCTGTTGGAACTTTGACAGTCATCTTTAGTGTTAGTACAGAGGATATTTCTCCTGAATCCATGTAGATTATTGTATCTAAAACTGAAGGGATCATACCAGTTTCCATCCTTGTAATAAATCTTTGGATGGAGTCTATAGCGGAAGCTGAGTGTATTACTCCAAGACAGTTTGATCCTGCTAGTCTTAAGTCTATGAATAATTTAAAATCTGGTGTGTCTCTTATTTCATCAAAGATTATGTTGTCTGGTCTTGATAGGAATAAAATGTCGTGGATTTCTTGGGAGTCAGAAAAGTTTTTTGAATATTGAGTTATTTCTGGAGTTAATTGTAAGTCTCTCGGAGATTCAACTGTTTTTGTTATCTTGCCTTGCTTTGCATAATATTCAGCTATGGCTTGTGCAAATGTTGATTTTCCTGAACCAACTTCTCCAGCAATTAATATGCCTCGAGCTTTTGTTTGAATTCTCTCTAGTATTTCTTGAGGAATTTTGTAATCTGATAAATCTAATTTTTTGATTGGACGTATAACTGTTATTTCTAGGCCGTTAGATGTGGGTGGGCGTACAATGACTATTCTGTAGTTTTTGTATTGGACTACTGTGGAACCGGATCTGGAAATTTCTACAAAAGAATTTGGGTCTATCTTTGCTTTTTCTATTATTTCTTTTGAAAACTCTAATAAGCGTTCTTTTTTAAGTGGTTTTTTTGAGAGTTTTATTAATTTCCAGTTTCCTGGATGTCCCCGTTTTGCAACAGGAATAGCATTTTCTTTTAGGTGGATGGACATGGTGTTTGCATCAAAGTATTTTTCTATCTTTAGTTTTGATTTTTGGGTTTTTTGTTTTATGAATAAAACGTCTAAACCGTAAACCAGTGCAGATTCTGATTGAACTATGTCTGCTGTGATTAGGGTTGCTTGTTCTTCATACGCTATTTTTCTTATTAAAGCATCTATTTCTCCAGACTTAGCATATTTTATTTGATCAGAGGTTGGTCTATCTCCAATAAATCTTAGATCAATCTTGTTTTGTTTTTTTAGTTCTTGTAATTTTTTTAATTCATCTAATCCTAGAAATCCGGTTTCTCTTTTTTTATTTGCTTGAGATTCAAGTTCTGCGACAACTGCGTTTGGAATTATTATTGTTCCTTTTATTTCGTTTTTTCTTACTAGTTTAGAAACTACTCCTTCTATTATTACAGATGTGTCTGGCACGTATGTTTTCATAATTTTTATATTTCTTAGCTCATTTATATAGTTTGCTTATGAAAAATTTATATACTTGAAGATTTTTGGTTTTTTTATGTTAAAAAAATTGGCGTTGGCCTTGGGTTTAATTTTATACTCGGGTCAGAGTGTTGCAAATGCTGGGGATTTTGATAAAAAAAGAGATGGTTTAGAAGAGATTGTTGAGGTAAGAAACATAGTTGCTTATGAGTTAGATAAGTTGGGAGATTGGACTACAAGAGATTTATCTTGGTTTATCCAGAATCCTTTTCCTGCGGGTGCAGGTGTTGAAATGAAATTTAGTCGTAATAGTTATTTTGTTTCATATGCTAATTATAATACTAAATATGCGGAGTGGTTAGTTCCTCCTTTAAATCTTGGAGACGATTATTCTGGAGGGGGATTAAAAGAGGGCAGGTTAGATTTTTCTGGCAGAGATTATTTTAAATGGTGGGGGGATTTTAGTGCAGATGGAGATTGGGTGATGAAAGGGGATGGTGAAGCATTAGGTTTTGGATATAAGAAAGAGGTTAGTAGAGATGGTGAAGCGAGTATTAATATTTTTGCACAAGCTAATATTTTTTCTTATAATGCGTTTGCTAGTGGAGACGGGGTATTAAATGGGAATATTAATTATGAGGGGAGTTTAGGCGGTTATTCTTACAGTGGAAGTGTTGATGGAAGTTTTAATTATGATGCTGATGTTGATGTGAAAACAAAAGGAGTTTCTTTTAATGTTGGTGGGGAGGTTGTTTTGAGTAAAGAGAATTATAGACCTGCTTTTGTGTTGGGTGTTGACCTAACTCATAGGACGATGGGTACCGAGTATGTTTTTTCTTTTTTGGGGGTTACTCAGGATTTGCCAGATGAAATTAAATTTGGGAAAGTATTTAGAGATTTTTATTTAGGCAGTCATTTTGAGGTTGAATATAATCCTGTTAGTGTTAGGTTGGATGTGAATAATGAATATGGAGATAGGTTGAGTGTTGGATTGAAGAAGAGGTTTTAGAACCGTTTTATTTTTTATAAATGAAAAAGAAAAGATTTAAATATATTTTTTGAGTTTTAATTGCTATGAAGAATTTTGTTATGTTTATTGTGTTATTGATGATTTTTTCTAATGTTAGTTATGTTGATGCAAGTGTTGCTCCAAGTCCTGCAGAGTTTGATGCTTATCTAAACTTTGTTAATGTGGATTTGGTTAGAGGAGATCCACAGATTAATATTCCTCTAATGACTGTGCCTGGAAGAGGAGGATTAGATTATCCTATAACTTTATCATATTCTTCCGATATTAAATTGAATCAGCAAGCAGGTGTCGTTGGATTGGGTTGGAATATTAATATTCCTGCAGTCTATAGGAGCGTAAATGGCGTTCCTGATGATAAAATATGTTATAATGCTGATATAAAATACCACCTTGATATTCCTTGGTATGAACGCCTTTTTGGCAGTTATGGTATATTTTTTATATGTTTTGGAAACTGTGGGCCAAAGATTTTAATTGATAATCGGATAATGTTCTCTCGTGTTATGAAGGGGGTGGCTGGAGTTTTTCCAGGATTTACTGTTTCTTTTGGCGGGTTGAATCTTACTGAGGATAGAGATAATCATAGAAAAATTGTGGGGTACTTTGGGATACCTGAATATATTAACCCTTCAAATCTAGAAAATCCTGAAGCTTGTGAAGCGGGCTATAACTCAAGTAAGAATTATGATAAACGGACTGCAGATATATTTTATATATCCTCTCCATTTAAGTCTGGAAGGATCTTTAGGGGAAAAACAGATTATTATCTTGGCAAGAATAGTTTTTATTTTTTTAACGAAGGTAAAAAGGATTATCCTGAGGTTTCGGCATCATCTTTAGGAAATGATTTAATTAATAATTTCTTTTATGTTGCACCAGATGGCAGGAGAATTACGTATGATTATAAAACTGATATAGTACAAAAAATAACTAGAACAGGTACTAAACATATAGGGGACGATCCTGAACATGGGGGGCTTGATTGTAATTCTGAAGAAGGATATTTTCAAGTTAGCTTAAATGACCCATTCACTAATATTTGGTACGCTACAAGTATAGTTAGTTATGATTACGTTGATTTAAATAACAATGGGGCCGATGATCAAGATAAGGGAAATTGGATTAAGTTTGGATACTCTAAAGTTTATGATGTAAACGACCCTTATATCGAGAGGGATCCTTATGGGTGGGATGGATGTTCTGTTGGGGGGAATGGTGAATCTTATAAATCAATGGCTAAAATGGAGGTAACGAATCTAGATTATATTGAAACCCCTACTCATATTGCATATTTTAATTATGATTTTTCAAGGCAGGATACAAGGGATGAAAATGGGAAAGTGTTGCCCAGATTGGTTTCGATTGAATTATATTCAAAAGAGGATTTGGAGAATATTATTTCTAGGGTAGAGTTTGTTTATGATTATTCTTTAGTTCCGAATACTCCTGGATCAAATAGTGGAAAATTAACACTTAAGGAGATAAGGACTTATGGGTTTAATGGGGAGGAAGTGCCTTCCTATAAATTTGAATATAATGGTCCGAACCCTTCTTATGATAGATTTAAATTTGATAGGTGGGGGAATTATTATTCTCTTGGAACAGAATATAATCATAATAGGTATGGGGAAAAAGAAGGTTTGGTGGCAGGAGCATGGGCATTGACTGATATATTTTGGCCTTCTGGAGGTAGCACACATATCGATTATGATCTTGATAGGTATGTTAGGGTTAGCCAGGCATATTCTGAGAGAAAACCAGGTGGGGGGCCATCTAATGATAAACATACTCACTATGGTGGAGGGAATCGAGTAGATAAGTTGACACATTGCGATGGGTTGGGAGAATGTTTTACAACTAAATATTTGTATGTTAATGAACCTTATGCTAAGGTTGTAGCAGGCAATTTAAGTGAGTTAGATTTTGTTGGGGGCGTTGGAGAGAGTAGTGGAAGTATCTCTTATGATCTACCGTCTTATTCTCCTAAAATGCGAAATTATGTTGTTGAGGGATCACCATATATGCCAAATGATGTTTTGTACGATACTGTTGCAGTAATTCCGGGATATAATGGAGATAATTTAGCTCAGGACGGGTTTTCGATATATGAGTTTATTACTCCAGGAAATTTTCCTCATGCAGGATATCCAGGTTCTGAATCTCATTATTTTGCAGATGATTGGATGGAAAAATGTAAAATTCCTGGGAAAGAGTTTGGTTTTTGCCCTAATGGGACTATTGCTTCAAGCGATCCAGATAATTTAGTTCTTTTTGTTGGGGTTCCAGGACATGAGTATAGCATATATGATTTGGGAGGGAGTAGGCGGGATCATTTTATTGTTCCTTCTACTGGATATATTCATCATAGGCCCAATCATGTAGGGGTTCCTCTTGCATACGGAGATTATTTTATAAAAGATGAGGGCAGTGGTGAAAGTGCTAGAATTAGAATCTATCGGAATGGGGGACCTTCTTGTTTTTCTTGGGATGGGAATCGAGGAGATTATAATCATAATCTGGTTTGTGATGCAATTGAATTTGATAGTTATTTTCTTAATAAAGGAACATGGACTCGGGAAAATGATTATGGTAAATTAAAAAATAGTTATGTGTATGATTCAGAGGGCAATTTAGTTTCTAGTGATGTTAATTGTTATTGGTCTTCTACATTGTATGGTGAAAACATTATATATAGGGATAGGCCTATAAATCTTAGTTGTGGAACATATTCTTCTTTTAGGAGTAACCTTTATTATTATGATTCTAATTTAGACATATATTTGCATTATCACCCCTTGGCTTCGATAGATAAGACGTTGGATGGGGTCACATATAAGACTGAATTTTTTGAATATTCTCCTGTTAATGGTTTGCCAAAAAAAGTAGTTGAGTATGGGAGCCAAGAAGGTGTAAAAAGAGTCAAATATACTTCTTTTGCTTACGAATATGAAAATCTTGAAGATTATTTTTTGTCTAAAGGGTTGCTCAATGCACCTTATATCAGTACTGCTGGAGGGTTTTACTCTATTTTTGATAATAATTTATCAAATGTGTTTAATTTGGATCAACTCGGCCTTGTTAAATATGATTTTTATGGGGAAGATATGTACCCTTCTCGATCTGAAGTTTGGTTAGATGCAGATAAAGATAAGGCTATTTCAAATAATGAGCTAATACCTCAAATAGAAAATTTGGCATATGATGATTATGGCAATGTTTTGCATAAAAAAGATGCAAAAGGAATTGAGGTTAAATATTATTATGGAAATTCTGGAGAGTGTTCTAATGTAGGAGATAATTTAAAACATGCAAGGTTAACCTGTACGGAGGATAATAATGGAAAACAAACTAAGTACTATTACGATGAGTACGGAAGATTAAATAAGACAGTTGATCCTAATGGTTTAGAGACTTATTATGAGTATGATAATCTGCATAGGTTAATTAGAGTAACAAATAATGTAGATCAGTCTGAAACTTTATATGAGTATAATTATGGGTTGTCTAATTGTGATAGTTTAGATCCAAGTAATGAGGATTGTATGAATTGGGTGCAGACTAAGAATATTATAGATGTAGATAAGGGAATATATTCAGTAACAAGAAGTTATGTGGATGGTTTAGGAAGGCATTTACAAACTAAGTCTAAGAAAGATGATAATACCGCAATCTCTGTTGTAACTTATTATAATGAAAGGGGGTTAGTTGATCGTATAAGTGAACCTATAGAAGTAACTATTAGTTGGCTGCAGAAATTGTTTGGACTGTTAAACGGTGAGGGTGGAGAGGATTTATTGTTGAGTTATGATAGGAGTATAAATAAAGATGGTTCAGATGCTACAGATTCGATTAAATACTTTTACTATGCAGATCCTTTAGGAAGAGTTTGGAAACAGTTCCATTTAGGAGTTTATAATGATGGCGATGAATATAGAGAGTGTGGAGATGTTGATTGTACTGAATTCGTTTATAGCTCAATAGATGGACAAACAATAAAAGTTGCGGAGGATAAAGTTCCTTTGTTTGCAGGAGATTTGCCTAGTACGAGAGTAGATTGTGATGCTAATGATCTTGATTGTTTGCCGGAAATAGGGGGCAATTCTAATCCGATAGGAGATGATATTAAATGTACTAAATATGTTTTTGAAGGTACATGTGTGAACCCTGAATTGGAGTTTCCATGGGATAAATATCAGATAGTATGTGAAGGCGATAGTAATCTGGGATGTGCAGGGGATGAGATTTGCTATGCTTCTTTGAAGAATGGTAGGATTAGCACGGATCTAATTTTGGGAGATTGTTATGCTATTAATGACGGTGTTTGTGGTTATGATAAAGGGGAATTAAATGATGAAAGGTCTTATGATTGTCAGAGATATGTTCCTCCTTCTTCACTAGTTGAGACTGATTACACATATAAATCAGTTATAGATGCAAATGGAAATTGGTTAATCTCTAAAATTGATAAACTTGGGAATGTTGTTGCTGTGAAGAATGCATTGGGTTATGTTGCTGAGACAATATATGATGTCTTAGGAAGAGTTATAGATGCTTATGATTTCAAAGGCAGAAAAGCAAAACATTTCGAATATAATACTTTGGGACAAGTTGTTAGAAAAGAAGATATTAATTCTGGAGAAGTAAATTATACTTATGATTTGAATGGAAATCTTAATAGTAGTATTGATAGTTTGGGCAGAGAAAGATATTTTGAATATGATAACTTAGACAGACTAATTAAAACTTATGTTAATGGAGAATTGATATCAGAAAACTTTTATGATAGTTATGGGGGTGGAACTTCTTGTAGGGAAAGTTTTGGAAGTTATGGGTTTTTGTGTGAAGTAAAAGATTATTTGTATAACACTTCAATTAAGTATTTGTATGATGCAAAAGGAAGAACAAAGAAAGTGTTTGAGTATATTAATGGTGATGAATATGTAACGGAGTATAGTTATAATGAGGCAGATGATGTTACAAAGATTATAATGCCTAGTGGAGATGTTGTTGAGTACAGTTATAATGCTTTAAATCAATTGGAGAGTGTTAGTGTAAATGGTGTTGAACAGGATTTTGTATTTGATTATAATCCAGAAGGTTCAATAAATAGTATAACTTATCCAAACGGTTTAACCCAAACTTATAGTTATACTCCAAAGAATTTGGTTGAGGATATTGCAGTTTATAGTACAACGGGTACTTTATTTAATGAGTCCTATTGGTATGATCATGTTGGAGGTTTAACAAAAATTGCAGACTGGACAAGAGGTGGAGCTTGGAGTAAATTTGGTTATGATAGTTTGTATAGGTTGACCAACATTACTTCAGGAAATTATTACCTAAATGGATTTAATATTGGTTATGAATATGATGCAGTAGGAAATAGAGTAAGCAGGTTGGTTAGTGGAAATACTGCTGACTTGCCTGTTTGGAGTGAAACTTATAATTATGGAGATGATGATAGGTTGGATAGTACTAGTGATTGTAGTTATGAATATGATGCGGTTGGGAACATGATAAGTAAAACTTGTAGGGATGGAACTACTAGATATTATTATGATGTAAATGATATGATATATAAGATTGAAATGGCTAATGGAGATAGATTATTCTTTAAGTATGATGCGAATGGGAGGAGAGTATATAAATCCGAGGTATATAGTGATGTGCGTGAAATACATAATACTTTGTATGTTTATGGGTTGGGTAGTAGTCCTTTGATGGATATCTTAGATGTGGAATATATCCCTAAACCAAAGGATTATCCAGAAATTCAAAATCCTCTGGGGGTTTGGAAAGAATTTAATTCTTTCTCAAAAAAGAAATAAAAGCTGTGTGAGCAACTATTCTTGGTACAGGATGATTTTTTATTGTATCCCATTCTCTTTCAAGAATTTCAACAGTTTTTAAGTGAGTTAAATTAAGATTTTTAACCTCTTTTAATAGTAATTGGGTTTGATTTATTGATGGAGAATAAGAAGCTATATAGGCTCCAGGTTTTAAAGCAAGAGAAACATTTTTTATAACGTTCCAGGGCTGTTTTATGTCAATTACAGCAACATCAAAGTTTTTTTCTTTTATTTTTAAGGAAGCGTCTTGGTTTATGAGTTTAATGTTTTTTATTCCTAATTCTTCCAAATTTTTCTTGGCTATTTTGTAATGATCTTCTCTAATCTCATAGCTAACAACCTGTTTTGCAATTTTTGCGAGAAATGCAGTTAAAACTCCTGATCCTGTGCCTATCTCAAGAACTTTTGAATCTTTGTTTATGTTTGCTCTTGTGATTATAATGCCAATATCTTTAGGAAGCATTATTTGTGGACCACGTTTTATCTTTTCTAGATTATCTAAAAAGGAAGCAGGAATAACTTGGAATTCTATTCCTTTGTTAGAGTAAACTATTGGTTTGGTTTTTATATCAGATCCTTTTATTAAACCAAATTGAGTGTGTAAATCACCGGACTTCCAATAGAATTTTTTATCCTTATGTATGAGTATTTTTTTAATTTTCATATTATTGTTTAATAGAAAATGTTTTAAAAGATTTTGTTTTTATTTAGTGTATGTGGTTAGATAATTATATTTCAAATATGTATCTTAATGCGTTTATATTATTCTTTGTAGTTTTTTTAGTGTTTAGAGTTGGATTTTTTGTTTTAGAGAAGATACTGTTAAAATTAACTTTGAAAACTAAAACAGATCTGGATGATATTATGTTGGCAAGGTCTTCTAAACCTATTAATATTATTCTGTTTCTGGTTAGTTTGAGAATTGTTTTTAGTCAGATTGAAACTAATTTAAATCCTGGGTTAACTATGTTTATTGATAGAGTTATCTATACGATCATTACTATCTCTGTAGGTTATTTGATTTATGTGATTATTGATTTAGTTATTGGAAGGGCTTTTAAGAGATTTGCAAAAAGAACTAAATCTAAGTTTGACGATAATTTGTTTGCATTAGTTCACAGTGTGTTAAAGATGACAGTTATTGTAGTTGTTCTATTATATGTTTTAGGTATATGGGGTATTGAAGTTCTGCCTTTATTGGGTGCGTTGGGCGTGGCTGGAATTGCTGTTGCTTTGGCTTTGCAACCTGTTTTAGGGAATATATTTTCTGGTGCTTCAATAATTTTAGATAAAAGTGTTGGTGTGGGGGATTTAGTTTATTTGGATTCGCAAACTAAAGGTAAAGTTTTGAAGGTTGGGATAAGAAGTACGAAAATATTGACTTTTGATAATGAGTTGATAATTGTGCCAAACACAAAGTTGGCTGAGAGTGTAATACAGAATGTTGCTTTGCCAGAACCAATGTCTAGAGTTGTTGTTCCTTTTAGTGTGGCTTATGGGAGTGATATTGAGAAGGTCAAGAAGATTGTTATGGAGCAAATTAAAAGTGTGAAAGATTTGTTTGTAGATGAGGATCATGAGCCTAAAGTTAGATTTTTAGAGATGGGGGAATCTTCTTTGAACTTTAAGGCTTATTTTTATGTTGAAAATTATGAGGATAGATTTAATGCTATAGATGAGATTAATACTAAAATCTACAATGCTTTGAACAAGAATGGTATTGAAATCCCTTTCCCACAATTAGATGTTCATTTGAAGGAATAGAAAAAGTTTTTTAAATTTCTATTTTTTGTTTTAACTATGAAAAAAGGGGTATTTATTATAATCTTATTACTAGTTCTTCCTATTTCTATTGCTAAAGAGGTATAATCCTGCGTATGTTTATACTCATAATAATCCTTTAAACAGGATTGATCCGAGCGGAATGGCTGATTTTTCTGGATTGAGAGGGGAGATGTTCAGGTAGAGGTTACAGGTGCTGCGAGAGACAGTTTAATGCAATTCTTTCAGGATACTGATCAGATAAGGGAATCTTTGTTGGAAACTATGCGAACTTCAACTCTTCTTTATGGGGATTGGGGAGGAATTTTTATACTTGGAGTGAATATTCAATCTAAATTGAGCCCAGAGATATAGATTTTATAAAGGAAAATCTTTGGGCACCAGTTAATATAGAAGATTATTTAGTTAATAAAGAATTAATAGGTTCAAATACTCCAGTTTTTATATCAGAAAAATATCTTGCTCAGACAAATGGTTGGAGGGCTACAATTGACGATTTGTTAATACAGTATGATGAATATCTTCATGGAGGATACATAAAAGATATATAGAAAAAAATCGGTTTCTCATACAATCTATAAATAAGGTTGGAGGGATAATGGCCTAAAAACAGAAAACTTTAAATTAAAGTAAATCAGAAATAATGTATATGATTGAACTTGGTGGTGGAATATATTTGGATGGCTTTGATGGTGTTGAGCCGGGTAAACTAATTGTTGTTAAAAAAGTAGTTGGGAATTATACGAAAAGTATTTCTGAAAAGGTTAAGGATTTTAAGAAAATAACTGTCAAATATTCTGAAAATGGAAAAATTAAGATTTCTGTAGTTGTTGAGGCAGATAAAGAATATTCTGGTGAAGATGAGGGGGATAATCTATTTTTTGCGTTGGATAAGGCTTTAAGCAAGATTTTAGAGCAGATTTAGATAACAAAAAGATTTATAAATAAGACAATTCTTCGGTTTATCTAGGTGAATTAAGATGCAGAGGGTAGGCGGTTCAAGAAGGAAATCTAGGAGCAAATTAAGGAAGAACGTTAAAGCTAGAGGTAAAGTTCCGATAAGGAAATATTTGCAAGAATTTAATGAAGGTGAGAAAGTTTGCTTAGTGGCAGAGCCTGCTGTTCAAAAAGGCATGTATCATGCAAGATTCCATGGAAAACATGGGATTATAGGAAAAAAACAAGGTACAAATTATTATGTTAAGATAAAGGATGGAAACAAAGAAAAACGAATATTAGTACATCCTATACATTTGAAAAAGATTTGAAAATGGAAATAATAAATGAAAAACCAATCAGTTTGCCTGAAATGCAACATCATATAGAAGAGATGAAGAAAAGAGATAAAGAGCTTAATTTTAGGGCAAAAAAAGTTGAGGAATATTTGAAAAGTATGCCTAAAGTAAAAGATTATGAAGCTATGAAAACAGAGTTAGAAGGGGCAGGTATACAAAGATTGAAAGAAAAACATATAACTTCAATAATTAATATTCATCCAAAAGATGTTGACAGTTTAAGAACTGTGCTTACAGGTGAAAATATCACATTAAAAGACGATGACTTGAAAAAAATAGTAGAGATAGTGATCAAGCATGTTTAAGAAAAATGATAAAACAAACAATGAAGGAGGAATTTGCAATAGTGTTAGATTTTCTTCCGCATGGGTATCCTTTCGATACAAGGCCCATGCACCAGAAGACAGCAATAGCGCAAGCTATAGGAAAAAACCATTTTACATTGCTGGAACTGGTTCCAAAGAAAGGAGAATTTCTACAACCCCATGAAGAAGTTTATATTGGAGAAGGTAAACGAGAGAAAATACATCATATTGTAGGCAAAATTCCACTTTCAAAGTTGACTCAAACTGCTAAGGTTGAGCTTGATTATGTGATTGAAAAAATGGTTGATGAAAATGAAAAAAAGTTTGTTGATTTTTTCAACAATGCAGGACCAATAAATACAAGAATGCATCAGATGGAACTATTGCCAGGAATAGGGAAGAAGCACACAAGAATGATAATAGATGAAAGAATGGAAAAACCATTTGAATCATTTGAGGATATTAAAAATAGGGTTAAATTAATACCTGATCCAAAGAAAACTATAATAAGGAGGATATATGCTGAACTAAATAATGAGGATAAGCACAGGCTTTTTATTCAGGTATAGCCAAAAAGCTTTTAAATAGATCCAAAGCATCAAAATAGAAAATGGAACAAAAAATGAGACACATCTTGCGTATATTTGCTACAGATATAGATGGGTCTAAGCCAATTGGTCATGCTTTGAATAGTGTTAAGGGCATTAGTTTTTCTATGTCAAAAGTTATTTGTGAAGTTGCAGGTGTTGATAAGAATAAAAAAGCAGGTTTGTTAAGTGATGAAGAACTTAAAAGGATAGAATCTGTTTTTACAGAGAATATTGATAAAATTCCTTCTTGGATGTTAAATAGACAAAAAGATTATGATGAAGGAGTTAATAAACATTTATTGGGTGTTGATTTGAAATTAAGAACTGAGTTTGATATTAAACGTATGCAAAAGATTAAGAGTTATAAGGGTATGAGGCATGCAGCTGGATTACCTGTAAGAGGTCAAAGAACTAAGGGTCACTTTAGAAAATCTAAGAAATCATTGGGTGTAAAGAGGAAGAAGAAGTAAAATGGGACAGACTAAGAGATTAAAAAAGAAATATGAAACGCCATCACATCCATGGCAGAAAGATAGAATATTAGAAGAAAAAGAGTATATGAGAGAATATGGATTTAGGAATAAAAAAGAAATATGGAGAGAAATTTCTAAATTAAGAAAAGCTAGAACCCAAGCTAAAAAACTTATTGCTGATAAATTAAGTGAGCAGGCTAGGAAAGAGGAAAGGCAATTATTGGATAGGTTAATCAGATATGGCCTATTGACTAAAGATTCTAAATTGGAAGATGTTTTGGGTTTGAAAGCTAAAGACTTTTTTGAAAGAAGGTTGCAAACTTTAGTTTATAAGAAGGGTTTAGCTAGATCTGTTAAACAAGCAAGGCAGTTTATTGTTCATGGACACATAATGGTCGGTGAAAATAAAGTTACTGCACCCTCTTATATGGTGTCTTTGGAGGAAGAATCTATGATTATGTTTAATCCACGTTCTACATTAGCTAAGGAAGATCATCCTGAAAGAGCAGTAAAACAGGAAGTTCCTGAAGTGAAAAAAGATAAAAAAGTAGAAGAGAAAGTTGAAAAAGTTTCAGAAGAAGAAACTAAAGAAGAAGATAAACCTTCGGAAGCTAAAGAAGAGAAAGTGGCTGAAGAGGTAAAAGAAGAAAAAACTGAAGTAGAAAAAGCAGTTGAAGAACCTGCAAAAGAAGCGGAGGAAGCAAGTGAGTAAAATGGCAGCACAACAACAAAAAAAATTGAAATGGGGAATTGCACATATTTATGCTTCTTATAATAATACAATTATTCACATTACTGATATCACTGGATCTGAAACAATATCTAAAGTTAGTGGGGGAATGGTAACTAAGACTCATAGATTGGAGGCTAGTCCTACTGTTGCTATGACTGCTGCTAAGATGGCTGCAGAAGCAGCTTTAGAAAAAGGAATTAATGCGATTCATATTAAAGTTAGAGCTCCTGGGGGCCATAATGGTCCAACAAGTACTGGTCCAGGTGCACAAGCAGCTATTAGAACTTTAACTAGGGCTGGTTTGAAAATTGGGGATATTGAAGAAGTTACTCCTATTCCCCATGACGGGTGTAGAAAGAAAGGTGGAAGGAGGGGAAGAAGAGTTTAAAGATGAAAATCAAAATTATTGAAAAAAAGGAAGATAGTATTGTTTTTGAGTTGAGTGAAACTAATGAAGCAGAGGTAAATACTTTGCGTAGATTAATTGTTTCAGAAGTCCCAACTATGGCTATCGAAGAGGTTGAATTTATTAAAAATGATTCTGCTTTATTTGATGAGATGATTGCGAATAGACTTGGTTTGATTCCATTAAAGACAGACTTGAAAGTTTATAAGGAAGACAAGAAAGGGGATGTATTGAGCCAAGTTGAGTTTAGTTTAAAGGCAAAAGGGCCATGTACAGTTTATAGCGGAGATTTGAAATCTACTGACGATAAAATTGTTCCGGTTTTTGATAAGATGCCAATTGTTAAACTATTGGAAGGCCAAGAACTTGAGTTAAATGCTATTGCAGTCTTAGGGAGAGGCAGAACACATATGAAGTTTGCTCCTGGAGCAGTTTTTTATCATCATAAACCTATCTTAAAGATAAATAATGATCCTAAAAAATTAGAGCAATTCAAAGACAAATATCCAAGCAAAGCATTTAAGGATGGCAAATTAGATGAAGAAGCCTTGTTGAAAGATAATTTATATGAGGCTTGTGATGGAATATGTGATGACTTATTAAAAGTTGATTATGAGAAAGATAAGTTTATTTTTTATGTTGAATCTTTTGGCCAATTAGAAGTTATTGAGATGGTTATGGTTGCAGTAGAAAACTTTAATAAGAAGCTAGAAGAGTTTGAGAAAGCTTTGAAATCAACTAAAGATACTTTAGTAAAAAACGTTGCTAAAAAATTGACACTCAAGAAATAAACCCTGCTTATGTGCAGGGGTGCCGGAGTGGTCAAACGGACACGGTTAAGGCCCGTGTGGCTTAGTGCCTACGCAGGTTCGAATCCTGTCCCCTGCATGAATGAAAGATGGAAAAAACAAACAAAAACTTGGTTGAACTGGTAAAGGAAATAAGGAAGTATGCGGGTAGTGAGAACTCTAAGTTTTGGAAGAGAATTGTAAAAGAATTAGAAAAACCCACTAGACAAATGAGAGCAGTTAATATTGCTAAAATTAATCAATATTGTAATGATGGTGAGATTGCTGTTATCCCTGGAAAAGTTTTGGGAAATGGTGAGCTAACAAAAAAGGTTAAAGTGGCTGCTTTGAAATTTAGTGAAGTTGCTGCTGAAAAAATAAAGGATAAGATGACAATTAAAGAATTATTGGATAAAAAATTAGATACAAAAAATATGAGGATTATGGGGTAAAATGATAATCGATGCAACAGATCTTATTATGGGAAGGATGGCAACATATGTTGCTAAGAAGGCTTTGATGGGAGAAAAAATAGATATTGTTAATTGTGAAAATGCGATTATCGTTGGTAAGAAAAAAGAAGTATTTAACAGATATAAAGAAAGAAGAGAAAGGGGAGATGCTTTGAAAGGACCTTATTTTCCAACTATGCCAGATAGGCTAGTAAGGAGAGTTATAAGGGGAATGTTGCCTTATAAGCAAGAAAAAGGTGAGAAGGCATTTAAACGTGTTATGTGTTATATCGGGGTGCCAGATAAATTTAAAGATCAAAAATTCGAAACAATTAAAAATGCACACATTTCCAACAGTAGAGCATTAGCGTATGTAAAAGTTGGAGATTTGTGTAATTTCCTTAGAAAATGAAAGCAATTCATAAAGCTGGAAAGAGAAAAACTGCAATTGCTCGTGCTACTTTGAAGCCGGGTAAAGGTGTTGTTAGAATTAATTATCAAGTTTTAGAAAATTATTCTCCTGAATTGGCTAGAATGAAGATTATGGAGCCTTTGTTGATTGCAGGAGATGTTGTAAAGAAATATGATATTTCAGTTAATGTTCATGGAGGAGGTTGGCAGTCTCAGGCTGAAGCTTCTAGACTAGCTATTGCAAGGTGTTTAGTAGAAATTAGTAAATCCTTGAAAAGCAAATTCTTGGAGTATGATAGGAATTTGTTGGTTGCAGATACTAGAAGAAAAGAAGTTTGTAAACCTAATGATTCTAAAGCTAGAGCTAAGAGACAGAAGTCATATAGGTAAGATGATAATTCCAATAAGATGTATGAGTTGTGGAAAGCCTGTTGGGCATTTATGGGAGAAATATGTAGAGAGAGTTGAAGCTGGAGAAGATCCAAAAGAAGTTATGGATGATTTAGGTTTAAAGAGATATTGTTGTAGAGCTTTGTTTGTAGGGCATATTGATTTATTAGAAGAGATTGCTCAATTTAAGAAGTTTTAATAATTTTTAGTTTTTCTTTATTCTCATGAGGGATGATGCTTGGCTTGAAAGGAGGTTAGATAGAATCTGGAATTCTTTGATGCCTGAGGTTGAAAGAAAAAATAATGTTGTTATTAGGTTTAAAGGCAAGTGGAAAAATAAATTTGCTCATATAAAATTGTTAAAAGACGGGTCTACTGAAATTGCAATCAATTCTTTGTTTAGATTTAGAGATGTTCCTGATTTTATTTTAGATACTACAATTGCTCATGAGTTGGTGCATTATATGCATGGTTTTCAAAGCCCTTACCCTAGGAAGCATAAATATCCTCATAAAGGAGGGATTGTAGATAAAGAACTGAAAAAGAGGGGTTTTGGTTTTTTGTTAGAATTGGAAAAGGATTGGGTAAAAAAAAGATGGTATAAATTATACAGCCTTCTTGTTTAAAACAAATCTCGTGTATTTTTTACAATTAAAACAATAGTAAACTAATTTATTGTTTCTTGTTCTTACTCTATAATTTCCCTCTTTAAAATAATTGTAGCAGTGTTTACAAAATCTTCTTTTATATTTTGAGGGAAGTCTTAAGTTCAATTTCATTGCTATTTTTCTTGCTGTTTGGATATATTTGTTTGCAAGTTCTTGTGATTTTGTTTTTTCTGCTTGTTCGAATAATGTCTTTATTCTTTCTTTTGCCAGATCTATTGTTTTTTGATTTTTTTTCATTTTATTTATATGCGCGAGCCGGGATTTGAACCCGGGTCTCAGCCTTGGGAAGGCTGAATTCTACCACTAAACTACTCGCGCTTAAATTTTATTTGGTAATTTATCTTTTAAAAATCTTTAGAATTAAAATAATGTGGACAACTTTCTGGGCTTCCCGCAACAAAGTGCAGTACCACCCAGAACGTAAGCC
>CAZQVG010000007.1:0-20631 GCA_964596705.1 Candidatus Woesearchaeota archaeon
TATCTTCATAGGCCAGCAACAAACAGATAATTTACAACAATTCAACCAATGCTTCACAATATATTACCAACAAAATGACAATAAAATCTACAAATACACTTGTTAAAATGAACATAGAAAAAGAAATAGAACACTATTTAACAGAACCAAAGCATGTTAGAATAATAAAAAAACTAGCAATACTATTCTCAATCACAATAATCATCTACCTAGTAACACTAAACTTTTTTGTTGATAAAGAGTTTAATTATCATTATAATATAGGATCACAAGAAAACCATCTCTCACCCCTAACAAGAATTTCAGAAGCAAAAACAATAAACAACACAACATATAAAGAATTAACACATAACTTAGTTTATTTTAATGTAGACATTCCAAAAAACTCAAAAACAATTACAATCAGAACAAGATTAAAGCCATCCAGCTATGAAAATGAAAAAATCTCATTAGGAGCCAAAGATCAAGAATATTGGCATTACAAATACAACTTAATCTATAACAAAAACATAAACCTTACAAACTACAACTACCTAGACAACATTTACACAAAAAATGAACCAATAACACAAGAGCAACTAAAAAATAAAAAAAACATAGTTATAGCAACAGATCAAGAAATAAGCTTAATCCCCAACATAATCTTAAACTACAAAAACACCACAACAACAATAAACACAACACTAAGAGGAAAACATGATTTTTATTTCTACACAGAAGAACCACTAAAACTAGAAGTTAAAAAACAAGATATTAACTGGTATAATAACTCAGATGAACTAACAATCTCAGTCTATGACATAAACAACAACCAAATAATAAACACAACTATCCCAGATGACGGAATAACAACAGTAAATAAAGAACCAGCAATAATACAATCAACAAATCTAACAAAAAAACTAAATCCCGGAATATACAAATTATCTTTCTCAAATTTTGATGGATTAATCAAAGAAATAAAAATAAACACAAACAAAATAGTTGCAAAAAAACTATTCTTGGCAGATAACAATATTTACCAAAACCAAACCATAATACCAACAACAATCTACACTCAATCTAAAAATATTAAATTACTAACTTACCACAAAGCAGGCTTACAAAACATAACCTACAACAACAAAACATTCAATTTTAACATAGAAGATGAAAAAATAGATTTACACTTAGATGGAGAAACTAATTTAACATTCCCAAAAAACGACATAATAATAGAAGCAACTTCATATTTATCATTCAACAAAGAAAATTATTTTGAACCATTTACACAAACAATAACAAGTTTAGACAACTACAAACAAGCAGACTACATACTAACAACTTACAAACAACCAATAAAAGATAATGGCTGGATAATCACAGAAACAACTTTCAATCTAGACAATTTATACATAAAAAACAATAAACTTTCATTAGTATTCAACATCCCTCATTTAGGAAAAGAAGAATATAAAAACTATACAATACCAGTTGATTATATAAACATAACAATATCCAAACCATCAATATTTAGAAAATGAAAAAAATAACCGGACACAATGCAAGTTTAGTATCACACATATTTCAAACACTATTAATAACTTACTTATTGCTACTTTTACTAGAACAAATTTGGACAGGTTTTGTATCAACTTACTTAAATCTAAACTATCTACTAATTTTAGTAATCCTATCAGGAATCTTAGATGTTTTTGCAGAACATGAAATAAAACAAGAAAAACCAAAAAAATCAGATTACTATTTAGTTTACGTTTTAGGAATACTAGGAACAATAATCATAAAATATAAAACTGCTGAACTAGGATATTTATCATGGATAATCTCAATAATAGCCGGAATACTTATAATACTATTATCCTTGCTAATACTAGAAGAAGATGAAAAATAAAACACTAACAATCTCAGGAATACTAGTAATAATAACATTACTACTAACCTTCTTAACAGAACTTACATTTTTAGAATCATTAAGAATAACTTTAGGAACACCTTACGTATTATTTTTGCCCGGTTACATAATCTCATTCATTTTCTTCAAAAAAAATAAAATAGATATAATTGAAAGAATAGCACTATCATTTGCACTATCAATAGCAATCGTACCTTTAATAATATTCTACCTAAACCTACTAGGAATGAAAATCAACTTATTATCCTCAATCTTAACAATAGCAGGAATAATTATTGTTTCTTTGGGAATTTTGAAAAAGAAAAAATAAAAAATCATGTTTATAATTCTCTATCTTTTCTTAGACCCATAACCTATCTCTGAAATCTAAGAAATTAAAAGATCATTTGAACAGCGTATTTTATTGTAAACCCTACAAAAGTTAACAAAGCAATGAGTGCAGTTATCATAGGAAAGATATAACCAGTATCTTTAGCCCATACTAAAAAAGAGAAAGCTCCCAAAGACAACCTTAAAAATCTTATCATATCTTTTATTATCATATTCATTGGAGTCACCCCCTTAATTTAACCAAGATTACAGCTTATATATAAAGGTTAACTTATCAAAATTACTAGTAAAAATTAGCAAAATTTTTCGCTTTTACAGAACTAACCACACACCACCTCAACCAATAAAACTAATTTTTAATATTAAAAAAGAAAAATTAAATGATTGATTTAGGCACATAAAGACTTCCCGACATGGATCCCTCAAAAGTGTCATCATCGTTAATTTTCCCACTTGAAATATCTCTTACAGCCAGGTATAATCCATTTCTACTTAACGCATACTCTACACTTTGATACACCACAGAACTCAATCTTTCTAATAGATTTTCACCTTCTGGCCTAAAAAGACTTTCCATTTTTCCACCGCCAGCATTCCTAAACCTATATTGGTTTTTAATTTCACAAACATCATTCTTACCTTCATCAACAAATACTCTTCCTTCAAAATCAATATTAAGCCAGTATAGACTCTCTCCATAATCAGATACTTGGCCAGAAACAGTAAATCTAGCTCCGTCTAACAGCCATAAATAATCTCCTTCTTTAGGAGAACCCAATCTAAGATGCTCATACTCCATCTTTTTACCTCCATAATTCACTACCAAACAATAGTTAAATATTTATAAATCTTTCGCTTCCATAAATTTCCTCAATACAAGCCACCAAATTCTAAAAAACCAACCAAAACAAATTTAAAACTCAAATAAATACCAATAAACTATGCTCAGGACTTTAGTAAACTTACTCCAAGGCAGAACTTTAACACTAGAAGAAAGATTAACAGGAAAACAACTGAAAACATTATTAGAAAACCTAAACCAAAACGTAGACATGGAAATTCCTACCCTAAGAGGTTACATTCTCGTCCAAAAGGTTGATCCATCTGTTGCATATACCTACACACAAGGCTTTCTACAAGACCAACCAATAATAAAACACTCAATCTACTCAAACTCAATAACACAACAACACTACATAGATATCTTAACAAATAAAAGACCCATAAAAATAAGATACACAAAACACTTTTAAAACCAAATAAACTTACAACTTAATGTTAAGAGAACTTGAAAATATTCTAAACAAAAGATTACCAACTTTCAAACAAGAAAACCTTGCTTTATCAGATGCAATTGATTTAATTCAAAATATAACATGCCCTAAAGACCATAAAATAAAAGTTTCTATTGCCCCAACACCCGTACCATTTATTATAGCAGTAACTTATGATCTCGCCCCTAAAATCATACCAGATTATTTATCCCGATTCTTTAATCAAGAAACATGCATAGTGCATCATGAAGTATATGAAGAAATTACAAACAACTCAAACATAAGAAATTACATAGACCTCCAATCTCCAGAATACCTAGCAATCATAGAATACCCTATTCCCCCAGAAGAAATTATAAATTTGATTCAATAAAACCAGGATCTGCATAGAGCACTCCTTCTACCCTTCCAGAAGTTGTTTCAAATCCTCTTGTCGAAGAAAAAGGCACTATTGTTTCTGCTACCATATACAAATCATTTTCTCGTAAAATATAATCTAGAAACCCAAGCATCTCTTGCATATTCGTAGGATCTTCCTCACCCACCAAAGACTCTCTTATTGCATACCTACTCAATCTATATCCTAAGAACCTCTGCATATCTAATTTCTCATTTTCACAATTCCAAAGCAGAACTCCTTCTGTATCTCCTGGCAAAGGCCTGTACTCAAACTTCACTAGAACTAACCCGGTTATATCCTATAAATTAAGCGAATTACTAAAATATTATAAACCCTTTGTTTTTTTAAGAACACTTATAAATTTTAAATAACTACTAATTTTATGGCATATGAAGAAATTTTAGAAAAAGATCAGCTGTATGAACTTCTAAGAATGCAAGAAAATCTTACAATATCATATAAAGTAAAGTCAGACATTACAGCAGTTGTTCATGACGTATCATCAGCAACATTAGTTAATGATCTGGAAAAAATGTTACATGGCCCAACAAGAATAGTGCATACAATTCAACAAACACCAGAGAATTACCAGCACACTATAAGAATTACAACAGATCAAAGAAAAATAGAAATAACATACACAACAAACTTGTAAAGATTTTCAACCAACTGGAAACAATATTTCCCAAATAGAAAGGATTCTAAAAAAAGAATTCTTTATAAATCCTAATTCTTAAACAAAAATTATATGGTAATGGATAATTTAAGCAATTCACTCAAAAATGTGCTCAAAAAAATAGCAGGAGCACCTTTAATAGATGAGAAACTAATAAACGAATTAGTAAAAGATATCCAAAGAGCCTTACTAAAGGCAGACACAAATGTTCAACTAGTCTTACAGCTCTCAAAAAACATAAAAGAAAGAGCTTTACAAAAAGAAATCCCAAAAAACCTAAATCCAAGAGATTATCTAGTCCAAATAGTTTATGAAGAACTAACTAACTTTTTAGGCAAAGAAAAACAACCAATCAAAATAACAAAAAAACACCCATTCAAGATAATGCTAGTTGGTTTATTTGGAACAGGAAAAACAACCACCGCTGCAAAACTAGCAAAATATTACTCAAAAAGATCATACAAAGTAGCATTACTAGGTTTAGACACACACAGACCAGCTGCAATGAAACAACTCCAACAACTAGGACAACAATTATCAATCCAAACATTCATAGATGAACAAGAAAAAGACCCAATAAAAATATACAACAAGTTCAAAGATCAATTTTCAAAGTTTGACATCCTAATCATAGATACCTCTGGTAGAGACGCTTTATCAGAAGATTTAGTAGAAGAAATAACAAACCTAAACAAAGAAATAGAACCAGACGAAAGAATTCTAGTTATTTCTGCAGATATTGGCCAAACAGCTGAAAAACAAGCAAAGAAATTCCACGAATCTTGCAATATAACAGGTGTTATAGTAACAAAGATGGACGGAACTGCAAAAGCAGGTGGAGCTTTATCTGCCTGTGCTGCTACAGATTCACCAATCAAATTCATAACAACTGGAGAAACACCAGATGATATTGAAGAATTTGATCCAGAAGGCTTTGTTGGCAGATTACTAGGCATGGGAGACATTAAAGCTTTGCTAGAAAAAGCACGTGAAGCAATTTCAGAAGAACAAGCCCAAGACCTAGGAAAACGTTTTTTAAAGGGAGAGTTTAACTTACTAGACATGTATGAACAAATGACTGCTATGAATAAAATGGGCCCTTTGACTAAAATAATGGAAATGATTCCAGGTTTGGGACAAATTAAACTTCCAAAAGAAGCACTACAAGTTCAAGAAGAAAAACTAAAGAAATGGAAATTCATAATGCAATCAATGACAAAACAAGAACTTGAAAACCCAGATATCTTAACAAGATCAAGAATCGAAAGAATAGCAAAAGGTTCTGGACTAAAAACAAGTGAAGTTCGTGAACTAATTAAACAATACAGACAAACTAAAAAAATGTCTAAATTAATGAAAGGAGACCCAGAAAAACTAATGAAAAAGTTCTCCAAAAGAATGCCTAAGTTCTAAACAACCCAAATTTTTATAAATCAAAAGCAACTCCAAAAAACCATGAATCAAGAAATAAAAAAATTAGCAATAAAAACTGCAGAAACATTAGACCAACTACTAGACCCAACAATACAAATAGCAGACAATATGGATTATTTCTTTCAATTAGATCAAAGAACCCCTACAGAGCAAACACTAATAAGAAACGCTCTCAACAACATACCTTATAATCAACCAATGCAATACGTAAGAACCTCTCCACATATAGTAAAGACATTTTTAACAAAACTACTGATTTACTGCACACAAGAACTAATAAATCAACCAGAACAACTTGAACTACCTTTTAATTACCCACAAAGGTCTCATCCAAAATTAAATTTTCCTCCAATGAACGACCCATATAATTTATAAATCATAAATAAACAATTAATTCTATGGCAAAAATTCTATACCGAGGAGCAGAAGCTATATTATACAAAGAAAATAATTATTTAGTCAAACAAAGAATCTCAAAATCTTATAGGCACAAAATAATAGACTTAAATAAAACAAAATATCCGACAAGAAGAGAATTCAAATTACTAAAAAAAGCAAAAGATGCAAACCTAAATGTTCCTGCACCAATAAAAATAGACGAAGAAAATTCCATAGTGATAATGGAATACATTGAAGGAGAAAACCTAAAAGATAATTTAGACACTTACCCAAAACAAAAGCGAGAGAAAGTAGCAAAACTTATTGGTGAACAACTTGCTTTAATGCACGACAACAACATAATCCACGGTGACTTAACAACCTCAAATATGATTCTAAAAGATAACAAAGTTTATTTCATTGACTTTGGCCTAGGTTTTATCTCCCATAAACTAGAAGACAAAGCAACTGACTTAAAACTATTGAGACAAGCTTATCAATCAAAACACTTCAAACACGATGAAGAACTATTCAAAAACACCCTATTAGGTTACAAAAAATCAAAACTCTACAAAGAAACAATTGAAAGACTAAAAAAAGTAGAATCTCGTGGTAGATACAAAAGAAAACACTAAACTATATCTTCAACTGTTCTCCTTAAAACTTCATTCAATGCACTTATTTCATCTAAATAAACTCTATTCGTATACTCATCCATATACAACTTCTTATTAATTTCCACCAATAAAGCATTTCTATTTTTTTCAGGATTTCCTAAAACACCTGAAAACCCAAGATCTCCCTTAAAAGGATAATTCATTCTTACATCACAACCCCTGCCCACAACACTAAAATAATTATCTTTCAAAGCTTCTACAAACCTTTTAGATAACCTGACATCGCAAATTTTACCATTATTATCCCCTATACAAAAATCAGGCCTTTCATCTCCCCTAGACTCCATTGTATGCCCATTTATCAATAAAACACTCCCCTCTCGATCAACAATTCTTTCTAATTCAACATTAACAACTCCCCAAAAAGGATCAAAATATCTTGCTAAAATTTCACTTCTAATATTGCTTCCAAACTCCTTTTTTCTTACTCCTTCTCCATCCCTGAAGGCATTTTTTCTCTCCCGATTTAAATCAACAACATGCCGATGAATTATAGTTGACAACAAACTTCCATTAATCCCCCTATAAATAGAATAACTCCCGTGATCAACATCATCAAACAAAATCGGAGAATCTAAATCATAGTTTCCAACATAATCCCTTGGGATATGGATCCCATTATGGGGAACAACTACAACAACTTTAGATTTCTTATTAAAATTAAACATAAATGGAACAAGATCTTCTAATCTCCTAGATAAAATATTGTAAAACATTATCCTCTAACCAATTTATTAATCAATTCAACATACCCTTCTACAGATAAATTATTCATTCCTTTGAACACCGCAGTATGTAGGCCAATTGAAGACAAAGTTAATTCACCAACAATAGGATTTTCTGGAGTTCCTATTAAATCCGCTCTCGCAATAAGAGATTCTGGTGCAACAAACTCCCTTATTTCTTTAGCCAATTTCTCTTCTGCAACACTACACTCGACTAATGATCTTTTTACACCTTGAATATTCCCTGTAATATTCGTTTTAAATCCCTCAGCCTTCTTCAAAACTACATATTTAACTTCACCATCAAATAAAAATACAGACCTTTCTCCAGTCTCGCAAATATTATCAATATACTCCTGAACTAAAATTTGGCCATCATCTCTCAAAATTTTCTCAACATTTGAAAAATCCCCTCCTGGAAATTTCTCAACACAATATCCACCAAATCCACTAATTGGTTTTGTTACGTATGCCCCAAATTTATCCAATAAATAATTAGTAATATCATTGAATTCATTAAAAGATCTTGCTAAATAAGTCTCTGGCACTGAGAATCCAGCATTAAATAAATCCAACAGATAATGTTTCTTCTGTTCCCTAGCCCTCAAAACAGTTTCTGAAGGATTAATAGTAGGTAACCCAGATTCACCAATTTTACGAACAATGTGTGTAATCTCTTTATCGTTCTCTCTCACATCTCCAACATTCCCAAACCCCATAAAACATAAAACATCTATATGGTCTTCAAGACTTCCACCGCTAATCTTCTCAGGACATTTAAGATTATACATTACTCTAACATTTAGATCCTCATCTAAATCATTCCACCTCAAGTTGTAAGGTATCCCGCCATGGTCTAAAATACCATTAATAATCGAAGCATATGTAATTCCAGTAGGCCATCCAAAATCTATCCTCTCATCATGAGGAGCACTTGCATTATTGTCTGAGTACATAAATCCAACTCTAACGCCTTCTATCATTAGACAACTCCTCCGAAAATGCAATTATCTTATCACTTATCTCATCAAGCTTAACCCTATCTTTTATTCCCTTACTCCATTGTGGACACCGCACATTTAACTCCAGCATTTTTGTGTTCTTCAAAGAAGCATTACTCTCTGGACCCATTATGTCCAAAGCCACCAAATACAATCCTTCGTTCTTTAAAACAGGAGCAATCCTATCTACAATCTCTAAATCTACTCCACGTGGCTCGTAATCAAAATAAGTAGACCCAGCAGAAGAATTCCCTCTCATATCATCCTCAGCATGAGATTTCCCATATGCTGCTATAATTTCAGAACCATCCAACAAAACCAACCTTCTTTCCAATCCTTCTAATCTCTCTTGTAATATAAATGGTCTAGGCTCATTAGTAGATGAATATAAATCTCTCAATAATAACTGGATCAAAGCATTAAGATTCTTTTTAAGGTCTGCTCGATTAATCCCAATAACCCCAGTACCCCCAAAACCATGAACTGGCTTAGCTATCCATTCGCCCTTTTTCAATATCTCTCTAATTCTCACCTCATCTTTAGTGATATGCGTCACAGGCAATACATCTCGTAATACAAGTGAATCATAGATCTTAGAGCCTGCTTTATCAATAGAATCTGGATCATTAATGAAAGCTATTTCTGGATGTAATGCCTTGACACACTGCAAATACTTAATGACATTATCATCCCCCAAAAATTCATCTCTACTCCTAGGGACAATTCTAGAAAATATTATGTCAAATTCCCCTACAGGAATCCTTCTATCGAGCATAAATTCAGGTTTCTGAACAAAACTAAGATATGTTTCTAAGCTATTTATTCTAGCTGCATTTGGTTGTCTAGCAATAACATAAAGCTCTCTATCTTTAACAAAGAAATCTTGCGGGTACACTATGTGAACATCATGGCCCCTATGATAGGCAGTAAATATATTATTCAGTTCAACAGAGTCTGTGTCCCTCAAATCCCTATCCTTTACGATATACAACGTCTTAAATCTTTTACCTTTTTCCAAGAATATCCCCCCAACATTGGGAACTGCAACAGGTATAAAAACATTTCCAAAACTTTAAACAAAAACACAAACTTTAAAAGCAACTTATTTTCATTCTAAACTGCAGCCCCGTGGTGTAGAGGCCCAGCATACGAGGTTTTGGTCCTCGTGACCCAGGTTCGAATCCTGGCGGGGCTATAAAACCTAAATTCTTATAAATTTCAACAAACTACCAATAATAACGTGAAAATACACAATTACCTGGATTATGTCAGGGAAACTACTTCTCAACATGGCATAGAATTTATTCTCGAACCAACCGATAAAATTACCTTAGACAAAGAACAAAAAACAGGTTATTTTGACGCAAAAGAAAAAACCTTAACAATTGCTAGAAAAAACACCAGATGGCTAGAAGCCTTAATTCATTTACACTCCCATTTTGAACAATGGGCAGAAATGTCCCAAAAAGAAAGAGAAGAGTGGGAAAACAAACTAACCTATCAAAGCCTAATTTCAGAGTGGTTAGCTAGAAAAGACATATCCCCCCAAAGAATTGCCTACGCAATAAAGTACTTAAGATCTTTAGAATTAGACTGTGAGAAAAGAGCTATTGGAAAGATAACAACCTTTGATCTGCCTTTACGCCCCGAACTTTACGCTCAACAAGCAAACGCCCATATTTACTCTTATGACTACACTTTACTGACAAGAAGACCCACATTCCAAGCTTATGAAGACCAAGAACTAACACAACATTTGCCAAAAAGAATAATAAACTATAGAAGGATCCCAAAAAAATATATCAGATTATTCGATAAACATTTTGAAAGGCAACATAACTAAAATTTTATAAACCTCTTGCAGCATATTATATTATGCCATTCGAACCATCTGAAATTTTAATAACAATCGCAAAAAATATTGCCAATCTTTTCCCTGCTAGAATAATTCAAAGAAATGAGCAAGGAGTAAGATGGACACTTGGAAATCCAAGTGAAAACCTATATTCTGGAAAGATTCACTTTTTCTGGCCAATAATTGGTCATATCGACAAAGTAGACATAACAGACGGAACAATAGACATAGATACATTAACAATAGACTTAGAAGATGAAACAATATCTTTAGATGGAGCCATAAGATATGCTGTAGTAGATGCAAGAAAATACCTATTAAATCTTGAAGAAGATGATGCCGCACCAACCCTTTCTTTAATTGCAAGAGGATGTGTTTCAGATATAGTCCGTCAATATGGATCATTAGAAGAAAAAGTATACCAAGAAATAGTAGATAAGTTTAATTCTGAAACTCACCAATATGGGGTCCTAGGAAAACAATTTATCCCAGGAAATTATACAAGATCCCCAATAAATATAAGGATACTAGAATAAATTATCTCTCAATAATCTTATATTTCCTATCAAACCTTCTTTGTTTTATCAAGGAAATAACCCCTTCAAAAACAAAAGCCAGTCCTGTTAAAAACCAAAACCAATCAGAACTAAGACTATACAATCCAATTAATTTTCCCAAACTCCCCAATGCCATTAAAACTCCAACCAATATAAACCCTTCATACCTAAAAACCTTCGCCTTCATAACCAAAAAAATAACACATTTCCTTTTAAATATTATTGTTCCATAATCTTTAAATATCTCAATAAACAAGTAATTATACCATGATTGAAGAAAAAAAAGTTGGTAAAGTTTTTGCCTATTTTTCTAAAATAGGTGTAGCCGCAATACAAGTAACCGATGACTCTATCTCTGTAGGAGATACACTACATTTCAAAGGCGCAACAACAGATTTCACACAAGAAATCGAATCTATGCAGATAGATAAAAAAGAAGTTGACCACGTAGAGGCCGGAAAATCAGTAGGAATCAAGGTAAAAGAAAAAGTAAGGCCAAATGATGAGGTATACAAAGCTTTATAAATAAGTAGTTTTCACAAAAAACAATAGGGTAAGCCGGTTAATGCTTGCTTATGCCTGGAAATGGATTATTTCTAGGCAAATTTCGCTAAAAATGGCACGTATGTATTCAAGAAAGAAAGGAAAAAGTGGAAGTACTAGGCCAGAAGAAAGAAAAAAACAGCCTTGGGTAAAATACAGTGCAAAAGAAGTAGAAGCACTTGTAGTAAAACTAGCTAAAGCTGAGAAAAAGCCTAGTGAAATTGGATTAATACTTAGAGATGCTTATGGAATCCCAGATGTAAAAACAATCACAAACAAAAAGATCTCACAAATACTAAAAGAAAATAAATTAGAACCTGAATTACCCGAAGATCTTCTAAGCTTAATTAGAAAACATATTAAAATAGTTGCTCACAGAGAAAATAATAAACAAGACATGACCGCTAAAAGAGGTCTACAACTAACAGACAGCAAAATAAACAGACTAATCAAATATTACAAAAAAACAAACAGACTTCCAAAGGACTGGAAGTTCGACAGATCTAAGGCTAAACTATTAATTGATTAAAAATGGCACAAAAAAGAAGATCAAGCAAAAGATTGGATAAGAAAAAGAAGAGAAAGTGGTATTCAATTTACGCTCCTAAAGAATTCGGTAACGCAGAATTAGGAGAAAGCTTTGTATCCTCTCCTGAAAACTTAATCGGGAAAAACGTAAAAGTTAACCTTTCTAGACTAACAAAGGTAAAAAACTCAAACATAAGAGTTAAATTTACTGTTAAAGAGGTTAAAGAAGAAAAAGCTTTAACAGAACCAACAAGTTATGAAATACTTCCAAACTTCTTAAATAGAATAGTCAGAAAAAACAAAACTAAAATAGTAACATCTCAAAAACTAAAAACAAAAGACAACACACCAATAACAATAAAAACAGTTATTATCACAAGATCCAAAATAAAAGGTGGAACTTCTACAGAACTAAGAAACCAAGTAGTAGCACAAATTGAAGAAACAATAAAGAAAAATAACTTCGACAAAATATTAGACTCAATAATTAAATACGAGTTCCAGAAAAACTTAAAAGAGGCTATAAGAAAAATAGCTCCAATACAAACAATAGAAGTCAAATATTTTAGCAAGTAGAAAATTTTTTAAACAGATACTATTTCTATCACTTTACGCCTCAGTAGCTCAGTTGGTAGAGCAATTGCCTTGTAAGCAATAGGTCGGGGGTTCGAGTCCCTCCTGAGGCTTTCCTTCTTAAAACAGAAACATTTAAAATAAAAAACACTAAGTTCTAATATATGGCTCTGGCCTCAATTAAAATAAAAGACAAAGGAATTTTTAATCTCGGCGATTTATATAGCATGATGAAACACTGGCTAGACCTAAATGGATTTGGAGACGAAACAAAATCTTTTAGAGAAGAAAAATATGTAGAACGAATAAAAGGAGATTCCAAAAACATAGACATCAGATGGAAGGCAGAAAAAATCATAAATGATTATTTTAGTTGTGTCATAAAAATAGAAATAATGGTTTTAGGTCTAAAAGAAGTTGAACTAGAAATTGAAGGCAGAAAAATATCAACAAATAAAGCAGAAATATCAATCTCAATAAAATCAGACTTAATCACAGATCGTCAAAAAAAATGGCATCCATTTCTAAAAAGAATTTATGAAAACACAATAATAAAAGACAGAATTAGTAGCTACAAAGAATATTATTACAATAAAACCTATAGTTTTGCAGAAGCAATAAAAGAATTCTTAGAAATTAATAGAGCATAAGATTTATAAACATATTTCTCCAAAAATTAAAATATGGCGGAAACTGACACTGTAATCAAAGAACTTCTTATAAAACAAAAAGCTCAATTTGATATTATAGAGTTATACCACACAATAAAGACCTGGTTTGATATTAACAGATACTCTTTACAAGAAACAGAGCATGAAGAAAAAATAGACAAAGGCAAAAAAAGCATTTCTATTAAATTCCAAGCTAAAAAAACAATAGACGATTATACAAAATTTGAGATGACTTTAAATTTCTCCCTTTCAAATTATGAAATAATAAAAGAAGAAAACAAAAAACTGCTAGATGGCAGTTTAAAAATAAAGATTTCCTCCCAATTAAAGGTAGATTATGAAGAAAAGTGGGAAAAAAAGCCTATTATGAAATTTCTAAGGGGCGTTTCAGACAAATTTTTCAATAAAAATAGGAGGGATTTATACAAAAAAGAGCTAGAAGATGACTCATATGACCTCTATAACAAGGTAAAATCCTTCTTAAACCTGCATAAATTCAGATAATCAAAAGGTTTTTAAACCATTAAATACTATTTTCTTAAGCCCGTTTGGCGAATTACCCAATGGAGCTCACGATAACTCTTATCAAGCTATGAGCTTGGGGGTTAGGAACGGGCAACATTTTCATACATAAGAACAAGTAATGGTCACCTTTATCATGTTCATTTTCATTGTAAAAACGCAAAAATAGCTAGATTTACTTGTTCTTAAACTGAAATATATTTTATAAGGAGGACAGAAAAATGGGAAAGATAGGGCTTGTAACAGCTAAATACATAATTCATGCTCAAATATCAATTGAAGGGACTGTAGACAGACCAGACGTTATTGGAGCAATATTTGGACAAACAGAAGGACTACTTGGAGCAGATCTAGAATTAAGAGAGCTTCAAAGAAACGGTAAGATTGGAAGAATAGAAGTAAACCTAAAAACAACAGGTGGAAAAGCAGAAGGAGAAATAATAATCCCTTCAAGTTTAGATAAAGCAGAAACTGCAATTATTGCGGCAGCACTAGAAACAATCCAAAGGATTGGTCCATGTAATGCTAAAATAAAAGCAACTTCAATTGAAGATGTTAGGGTTTCTAAAAGAAATTTAGTAATAGATAGAGCAAAAGAGCTTCTAAGAGATCTTACAGACAAAGTACTTCCTGATTCACAAGAAATCACAGAAGAAGTAGCACAATCTGTAAGAATGATGGAAATAAAAGAATACGGAAAAGATAGACTAGCAGCAGGACCTGCAATAGAAGATTCAGATGAAATAATTGTTGTAGAAGGTCGTGCAGATGTATTAAACTTATTAAAACACGGAATAAAGAATGCAATTGCATTAAATGGAACATCTGTACCACAAACAATAATTGAGTTATCTAAAGAAAAAGTAGTTACTGCATTTGTTGATGGAGATAGAGGAGGAGACTTAATAATAAGAGAATTAAAATCTGTTGCTGAGATTGATTTCGTTGCAAAAGCTCCAGACGGAAAAGAAGTAGAAGAAATAACAAAGAAAGAAATAAACAAAGCATTAAGAAGCAAAGTTGCTATCGAACAAATAAGTATGGAAATTGATACTTCACAAAAAAGAAACTACAGTCAACAAAGAAAAAGACCACAACAAAGAAGAGAGCAACTAGTTAGACCTACAGTAACATCTAAACTACCAAAGAAAGACGTAGAAGCATATACAAAAATGTTAGATGATCTTATGGGTACAAGAGGAGCTTACATACTAGATGAAGAAGCAAATATTCTTGGAAAAGTTCCAACATCAGAATTACCAGCAACAATAAAGAACCTAGGTTCTGGAATTCACACAATAGTGTTTGATGGGACTATTGACAGAGATTTACTAAAAACCGCAGAAAGAGCAGACATAAAATACTTAGTAGCAATGCATTCAAAAGTTCCAAGAACACAAACAAAGGTTAAAATAATAACAAAAAACAACCTTTAATTCTTTTTTTTAATTCCGAAAAGCATTTAAAATAAAAACTCAATTTTCAATCTATGCAAAAGAATAAAATCTCATCCATTGTTTTCGCATCACTATCAATCCTATTAATATTAACTGCATTGCTCTTAAACTATGAGAAAAATTGTGGTGAAGATATGTCCTGTTTTAATCAAGCTTTTTCTAGTTGTACAAAAGCAAGAGTAATTGCTTACGAAAACGAGAATAAATTTGAATACAGGATCCTAGAAAACAAAGACAATTTCTGTACAGTTTACATAAAAATCCTAGAAGTTAATCCAGAAGCAACTGAAAAAACCAAACAACAATTCAAAGACAAAGACATGGTTTGTAAATTCCCTGAAGGCCAAGAATTTACTACAGACAAGCTAAACTTATGCACAGGACAATTAAAAGAAACAATATACGAATTAACAATTCAAAAAATGTACAATCTATTAGCTCAAAGTCTTGGCGAAATTATTTCTCAGATGAAAGAATAATAGTACTACCATAAGATAGTTACAAATAGAAAGATTTATAAAGGATTTTCTACAATATGTTCTTAGAAAAATGGTAAGAAAATTACTTACTGGATTAGCATTTTTAGTTGCTGCAACAACAGCAAATGCTAAAGACATGTATAATCTTGCAATTTCAAAGGCTGATAATAAAATAAATGCTTATATTGGAGCCACACAACTAGTTGGACCAGTTAAATTAGATGAAGGTTTTGAAGTTAATAGTGGGCTATTAAATGTTGGAATTGGCTTAGAAAGAAATATTGGAGAGAATACAAGCCTTTATTTTCAATGGACAGGAAGAGGAACGTTTCCTTATATTTTTGGTAAAGGGGATAGTTTAGATTGGGGTCCATCAGTTGGAGCAACAACCAAGTTATCTGATAAAGTGGACGTTTATGTAAATTTCTCAAATCCTGAAGAAAAGATAGTTAGAGCTGGAGTCAGAATCCAAAGGTAGTGCTCAAAGATGCAGAGCTTGCACCGTTTGATACATCATGTTTAAGCTCTAAATTAAATCCACCAACCCTTAAGACTCCAATAAAATTAAATCTGTAAACATTATTTGAAGGCAATTTATATCCCCATGGAATTTCAGTATCATATATTTCTGCACCTGCCCAAGAGTTTCTATGCCTTAAAACAAATTCTTCCCCAAGTGAAAGATGATCATTAAATAAATCACCCAAAAATCCAACCCCCATACCAAGCTCTTGATTATAGGTTAATACAGTAATAGGCAAATCAAATGAAAAGCTTCTATCCCTGCTTAAGCCATAACCAAGATAATTTATAGATGCACCTCCAAATATTGTTGCTGTTCCAGGAACTCTCATTCTATTTGTATACTGCAACAATTGACCTTCCATAAATAAATGCATGTTTTCATCTACATCTTTTGTTAGGCCCCACCTAAATATATTTCCTTCACTTGAAGGGTAACCTGAGCCCCTATAATTTGCTCCTCCTTCAACATGAGCACTTGCATCTCCAAAACTATAACCATATGACCGACTTACTGTCTGATCAATGTCCACCCGTACCTCTTGCCTTATATCATGAGGAACACGCATGCTACTAAAATGTCCAGCTTCAACATAAAATCCACTCCCGCTGTCAAAATGTCTATTTACTCTTAAGAAAAGATTGATTCCTATTGGACTGGTAGCAGCAAATAAAATATCATGCTTTCCTTTTATCTTTACATCTCCAAACACTCTAAAGGGAGTAAAAGCAGACATTCCAAAAGTTATTGTCCTCTCATCTTCACCATTAGGATCTACTAAATTCATAGGATTATTAGAAACATAAGCATATGCATGATTATCCTCAACAGGATCTACACTAGTAAATCTACCTAAGTTTGAATCATAATACCTAGCATTAAAATAATACAATCCCGATTTATCTAATTCCTTTCCAGTAAAAGAATATTTGACACCGCCATTTTCCATTACTTGCCCAGAAGGTAAGGACTTAAACTTCTCTTTTACCTCGCCACTAGAATCAGTTGTTAATCTGTTGGATCCCAATCTATCTGAATGATAATATTTAATCTCTCCAGAACTATCTTTACTAGCAATTAATTTAGAACCAGCATAAAAATAAACATTGGTTTCCTGAGTTAAACTTTTATCTAACTCATTTACTTGATAACTTTCTGGAATTATAACTTCCTCAGCAACAGAAATAGGCAAAATTAATAATAGAACTATTATTGCTATTGCACCCCTTTTCATAATAAAAATAAAAAATAGAGATTTAAAAAATTAACTAAAAGTGTAGGCAACCTAGAATCGACAGAGAACTAGACCATTAGTTTGACCTTAGCCCTTTCTCCCCTTTGCGATCCACAAGCGCCGATACTAAAGGTTAAAGCTGCTTCCTTCCGGACCTGACTTGGTTCCCTAAAGTACCGACCCTGTGGGACAAAGGATCAGCGTCCAGGCTAAGACTAATAGTCTAGCTCAAAGCCTCATCTAGGTACTCAGCCCCGCCATATAGCTCATTTGCGGTTACAGGCGAGAGCTAACCGCCCGGCCTAGCCTACATAAAAAACTAACAAATAAGCACTTTTAAACATTACTATTTGAACCATAAGCTTTATAACATACACAAAATCAAATCAAAAAATGGAAATTGAAAAATTCTGCAAATTATTAGCAAACGAAATAATAAAGAAAAACCTAAAAACAAAAGAAGAGATTCTTAAACTTAGATCGGATTATGCAAAAAAATACAAGCCAAACAAACTTCCAAGTTTAATTCAGATATTTCTAGCAGCAAATGAATCTCAAAGAAAAAAACTATTCAATTTAATAAAAATTAAACCAACAAGAGAACAATCAGGGGTTTCTGTAGTAGCAATAATGACAAAACCATTTCCCTGCCCTCATGGAAAATGTACAATGTGTCCAGGAGGCGGAACAGTACCTCAATCTTACACAGGAAAAGAACCTGCAACAATGCGAGCCATAAGAAACAACTATGATGCTTACTTGCAAGTATTTAACAGATTAGAACAATACATCCTAATCGGGCAATACCCTGAAAAAATAGAACTGATAATAATGGGTGGCACATTCCCTTCATTCCCAACAAACTACCAAACTACCTTCATTAAAGATGCATTTAAAGCAATGAATGACTTTGGCGACTTATTCTTAAATAACAAAAAAGTAAACTTCAAAAAATTCATAGAGTTCTTTGAATTAGACGTAAAAAATGATAAAAATAAACATGAAAAAATAAACAAAAAGATACTCAAACTAAAACAAAAAAACAAAGACACATTAAAACAAGCTCAAGAAAAAAATGAAACAGCAAACGTAAGATGTATCGCTTTAGTTATAGAAACTCGTCCAGACTACTGTAAACAAGAACACATAAACAGAATGTTACAACAAGGTTGCACTAGAGTAGAACTAGGAGTACAGTCAGTTTACCAAGAAGTTCTTGATGCAATAAACCGTGGCCACACATTGCAAGACTCAATAGAAGCCACACAATTAATGAAAGATTCTGGATTAAAGGTTGGCTACCACATAATGCCAGGTGCACCTAAATCCTCAATAAAAAAAGACATAGAGATGTTCAAAATCTTATTCTCAAAAGATGAATTTAAACCAGACGCATTAAAGATATACCCTTGCATGGTTATGCCAAACACAAAACTTTACCTAGACTATAAAGCAGGCAGATACAAACCACTAACTACAAAACAAGCTGCAGAACTAATAGCAAAAGCAACAAAATACATTCCAGAATATTGCAGAGTAATGCGTGTTCAACGAGACATACCAACATTCCAAACAACAGCAGGAGTTGATAAAACTAATCTCAGACAATACGTAGAAAAAATACTAAAAAAACTAAAAATTAAACCTAGAGATATAAGATCAAGACAAATAAGAAATGAAAAAATAAAAAACCCAATCTTAAAAAGGATAGATTATAATGCTTCAAAGGGAAAAGAAATATTCCTCTCAATAGAAGACAACGACAAACTAATTGGTTTCCTAAGATTAAGAATTCCTTATAACTCAAAACGAAAGGAAATAACAAAAGATTCTGCAATAGTAAGAGAGTTACATGTTTATTCTACAACCGAAAAAATAGGAAAATCCTCAAAATCAAGTTTACAACATAAAGGTTTCGGAAAACAACTATTGAAAGAAGCAGAAAGAATTGCTTACCAAGAATTTAATAAAACAAAGATGGTTATCATATCTGGTATTGGTGTTCGTGAATATTATTACAAATTAGGATACAAAAAACAAGGCCCATATGTTGTCAAAAAACTTTCAGAAAGTTTAAATACCTCAAAAACAAATTAAGATTATGGAAGAAAATATCACAATAAAGGGCCTAGAAGATTTTGATAGAGAAGAAGTCGAAAAAATAAAAGAATTGGTTTACTCAAACTACAAAAAAATAAGCAGAGAATTCAAAGGAGATCTAGTTCTACACGCAAAAAAACACAATAAGGATGGAGATCGAGCAATGTATTCATTTCATGGAAAAATACAAACCCCAATAAATCTAATTAATGCAGAAGCAACAGATTGGGAACTAGAGAAGGCATTACATTTAACCTTAAACAAACTAAAGAGCAGCATAGAACATAAATTCAAAAAATGAAACAGGTAATATTAGTAAGAAAAGACCTAAAACTATCAAAAGGAAAGTTAGCAACCCAGGTTGCACATGCTTCAGTAGATGCTACACTAAAATCAAATAAACTAAAGGTACTTACATGGAGATTACAAGGAATGAAAAAAGTTGTTCTCAAAGTTGAAAATTTAAAAGAACTACTAAAATATAAAAAACTTGCAGAAAAAGAAAAACTAAAAACTGCACTGATAAAAGATGCAGGTAAAACAGAGTTAAAACCTGGCACAATTACTTGCTTAGCAATAGGTCCAGATAAAGAAGAAAAAATAGATAAAATAACTGGAGACCTAAAGATCATTTAATTTTTTTATTTATTGTTCGCTCAACAACCACCCAATAACATTTCCTAAGATGCCAAAATCATTAATGGGTTGAGACATACTAGTTATACTTCCTGGTGGACTATACTCAGCTCCATTCAGATTTATCCAGTAAAATGTATTTGATT
>CAZQVG010000008.1:0-10396 GCA_964596705.1 Candidatus Woesearchaeota archaeon
GGTTAAACATTCTTTCATTTCTGGGATGGCAGCCATACCTAAGAATGCAAATAAAATTACCCCATAAGGGATCATTATATTGTTTATATTGAAATTTGTTAAGTTTGAGATATTAAAATGTGTTGAAAATATTGAGATTAATGCAATAACTAAAACTAAAACCAATACTATGGAAGCAAGAAATAATTCAGACTGTGTGATTGTTTTTAATCCTTTGTAAATTAAAGCAGATGAAACAATAAAGAAAATTATTGAAAATGTCGAAGGAGTTAACCCAAAAATTGCAGAAAGTGCTTGACCTTCACCAATGATATAGGCTATTAAAGCACCATATATTCCAAAGAACATAGAAAACACCATAATTTTCTTCCCATATTTTCCGAGATATTTTTCTGCATATCCGGGGAGTTGATGATTTCCTGGGGTTCTTAATATTACTTCCCCAAGAAATAAGTTTAGCATTAACACAGCCAAACCCAATATAATTATTGTTAATAGCCCTGTGAGAAATCCTGCTTTCGCAACAACATAAGGAATACCCAATACTCCTGCTCCAATTACAGTTCCACACAAAAGAGCAATTGGTTTCATTAAGGATGAGTTCATCATTGTAAAATTTGAGTATTTCTTTTAAATAGTTTTTTGTTTTTATTTAATTTTTATCTCATAAACTCAAAATATTTTAGGAAAATCTTCAGTATGTTTGTTACTTTCTTTTGATTTTCCTGTTTTTGGTTTCATCTTTTAAGAATAATTTTCTTACCTCTAATATTGTGATCGGGATTATAGCATAGATTAAAGATTTAACCCAATCATAAATTGTAAGACTTGTTAACTTAAATACTGTAGATAATGGTGTATAAATCAACACAACCTGCAATAGTATTGCAATGATAACTGATACTATTAACAATCTGTTCTTTAATAAGTTTGTTTGGAATATTGTTTTTGTTCTTGATCTTACGACAAATACAAGCAATAACTCAAACAATATCATTGTCAATAAAGTCATAGTTCTTGCTTTTTCTAGATTTTGTAGTTCAGATATGAAAATTAATATTGAAGAGATAGACATTAATATTGCAGACAATATCAAGAAAGTTTTAGTCCCATCCAATATCCCTTCTTTTGGTTTTCTTGGTGGACGAGACATTATATTTTTCTCTGCAGGATCTACAGACAATGCAATTGCTGGGATACTATCTGTGATTAGGTTTATCCATAATATTTGTAAAGGAAGTAATGGAAGGGGTAACCCAACAATTAAGGATCCCATTATTATGCCCAATTCACCCAGATTTGCAGACAAAAGAAGTTTAACAAATTTCTTAATATTGTCAAAGATTCTTCTTCCATGTTTTACGGCTTTTACGATTGAGTTAAAATTATCATCCAATAAAATCATGTCTGCAGAATCTTTAGAAACGTCTGTACCTGAAATTCCCATTGCTATCCCGACATTTGCCTTTTTTAATGCTGGAGCATCGTTTATTCCATCTCCGGTCATTGCAACTATTTCATTGTTTTTTTGTAAAGCATCTAGTATTCTTACTTTATGTTCAGGATTTACTCTTGCAAATATATCTATCTGCCTTACTAAGTGAATTAATCTTTCTTGAGAAATATCAGATAGTTGTTTCCCAGTTAAAACTTCAGTTCCAATACCCAATTCATTAGCTATTGCTTGAGCAGTCGTTGGATTATCTCCTGTTATCATTATGACTTTTATTCCTGCTTTTTTGCAAAGTTTTACTGCTTCTTTTGCTTCTTCTCTTGGTGGGTCAATCATTCCCATTAATCCAAGGAATATTAAGTTGTTTGCAGTTTTATCTTTTGAGTATGCAAATGCTAAAACTCTTAATGCAGATTTTGCCATACGTTCATTCATCGCTAGAATTTTCTCTTTTTCTCTTTCAGTCAAAACTTTTATTCTGCCATTGTTATAAACGTATTTACATTTCTCAAGAATTACTTCCGGCGCGCCTTTTACGTGCAAGTTTAGTTTATCTTTGTACGAATCTAAACTTACCATATATTTATTAGTGGAATCAAATGGAAATTCTTGTACTCTTTGGAAGTTTGTTGTAAGATTTGCTTTTTTTGCTACAACCAACAAAGCCAATTCTGTTGGGTCTCCAGTCCTTGAAGAAAGTTGAGCATTATTACAAAGTACTGCAGTTTCCATTAATTTATGTAAATTTTCAGGATTATATTTTGAAGAAAAAGTTTTGAATAAACCAACAGTTTCATAACCTTTGCCAGTAACGTGGATTAATTCATTGTTTGCATATATTTGGGTTACAGTCATCTCGCCAGTTGTCATAGTTCCAGTTTTATCGGAAGCAATTAATGTTACTGCACCAAGGGTTTCAATGGCAGATAATTTTCTTACTAAGGCTTTATTTCTTGCCATGGTTTGCACACCTAAAGCCAAAGCGATTGTAACTACGGCGGGCAAACCTTCTGGAATAACAGCGACAGCTAATGTAATTGCAGCCATTAATGAATTTACGAATGAAAGATTTCTTAATAAGCCAAGTAGAATCATAACTGCAATTAATATTATTGTTAGCTTTCCAAGGTTTTTAGTTAGATTATCTAAAGTTTTTTGTAAGTGGGTTTTATCTCTTTTTATGTCTTTTAATGAAAAAGCAATTCTTCCAAACTCAGTTTTGTTTCCTGTTGCAGTCACTACAGCCATAGCTCTTCCGTAAGAAACAATTGTGCCTGCAAACACCATGTTTTTTCTATCCTGAACTTCTATGTCTTTTGGCAAGGCGTTTAATGTTTTTGTTACTGGGATTGATTCGCCAGTCAATATAGATTCATTTATTTTGAGATTTGAGATTTTTAATAATCTTGCATCTGCAGGAACTTTTTCCCCTGTTTCTAAAATTATTATGTCTCCAGGAACTAAATTTTCTGCAGGAATAACTCTTATTTTTTTATTTCTAATTACTTTTGCAGTAGGAGAAGCAATTTTCTTCAATAATTCTAATGCTCTTTCTGCTTTATATTCTTGGTAAAATCCCAAAATGCTGTTTAGTAGAACTATTATTGCAATTACTAAAGCGTCTAAATACTCTTTTATTATTAAAGATATGAAAATTGCAACTAAAAGTATGTATATTAAAGGGTTCTTGAATTGAGCTAAGAAAATCTTTAGTTTTGAAATCTTTTTCTTATGGGTTATCTTGTTTTTTCCGTATTTTTTTAATCTATATTCTGCCTCTTGTTGTGTAAGGCCTTTAATTGGATCTGTGCTTAATAAGTTAATTGCTTGATTTCTAGTTTTAGAATGAAAGGGAATCATATGTTTTATTGTATTCTTTATTTTTTATATGGTTTTTGGTAAATTTTATAAGTGAGAAATTTATAATAGAATCAGCTTAATGGGTGCCGAAATAGTGGAGTTTAGGTTGATTTAACCAACTGTGAAACTTTACCCGTCATTAAGCTTATTGGCCCCGTAGCTTAATTTGGATAGAGCCACCGGTTTCGGCCCGGTAGATCTGGGTTCAAATCAAACTGCAGACAGTTTGATCATCATGGCGACCTAAAGGTCACCTAATGAGAAAACAAAATATGTTAGCAGTTTGTGAAAGTCCCAGCGGGGTCATATTCATTCTTTTTGGGGGGCTGTAGTGTAGCTTGGTTATCACATAAGGCTGGGGGCCTTATAACCGGGGTTCAAATCCTCGCAGCCCCATAAATCAATAATATTAGAATCAGATCTAAGATGAATTCGTAGAGGGGAAGTTTTATTACAAATCCAAATTCCCTTAGATTAAATTTTTTCTTTAGTTTTATATGGAGATTATCAAGAAGTATGTGACTATAATAACCTATTGCAAGAGCAAATGTTGTAAGTTTAGATATGAAAAAGATTAATATTAAAATTAAGGTTATGATTATTATTCCTTTTTTATAATGAATTAGGGTTCTTTCTTTTTTGTCTTTATTAAGGACTGCTTTGTTCCAACAGTTTTTTATGTTAAAGTCTTTATAAACAATTATTCTATGGATATAGTGGTCTATGTCTACAAGAAAACCGGTTAATGCAGCTAGAAAAACAAAGTAAATATTTGGGAAGAAATTTAGTTTTAATAATACTAAAGACAGTGCTAATGGAAATAAAAAATGTGTTAATGGATACATAAAAGCTATTTTTATTTTAGAATATTAAAAAGTTTTTGTGTTTGGGAAACATCATAAAATAAGAAAAAATTTCGATTTTATGAGTAACATTGTACCAAACAACAGGCATCAAACTCTAGATTAATCAAAAAGTTTAAAAGTGTTGAATCAAGTGATTCTTTTATGGCTAAAGAAACTAAAGAAGGCATAACTGTAAAAAAATCTGAGAATTTTAGTGAATGGTATAGCCAAGTTATTCAGAAAGCAGATTTAGTTGATTTAAGATTGGGAATAAAAGGATTTATCGTTATAAGGCCATGGGCTGCTTTAATAATGGAGAATATGTATCGATTATATGAAGAAGAGTTGCAAAAAAGAGGCCATAACCCAGTAATTATGCCTTCAGTTATTCCTGAATCTAACTTAAAGAAAGAATCTAGTCATATAGAAGGTTTTACTCCAGAAGTATTTTGGATTGAGAATGTTGAAGGAGAAGAGAAATTAGCCTTAAGGCCAACCTCTGAAACATTATTTACCCCTATGTTTGCATTATGGGTAAGAAGCCATAATGATTTACCATTGAAAACATATCAAAAGGGAGCGGTTTTTAGATTAGATACTAAATCAACCAGACCACTTATAAGAGGAAGGGAATTTTATTGGATAGAAGCACATGATGCATTTGCAACAAGGGAAGATGCTGAAGCTCAAGTTCAAGAAGATATACAAATGACAGAAAGTGTAATGCATCAAAAGTTTGGAGTTCCATTTTTGGCTATGAAAAGGCCAGAGTGGGATAAATTTGCAGGAGCAGAATATACAATTGGATCAGATGTTTTAATGCCAAATGGAAAACTTATACAGCAGCCTTCTACCCATTTATTAGGACAAAAATTTGCTAAAGCATTTGATGCAAAATATGTTGATGAAGATGGGAAAGAGAAATATTTATGGACTACTGCTTATGGTCCTGCAATATCTAGAATATTAGCAAGTGTGATATCCATCCATGGAGATGATAAAGGTTTGGTTTTACCATTTTCAATTACTCCAGTACATGTTATTATAGTTCCAATCTATAATAAAAAGAATAAAGATAAAATTTTGGAGTATTCAGAAAAAGCCAAGAAGAAATTAGAAAAATTAAATTTAAAGGTTAAATTAGATACGAGAGATCAATATAGTCCAGGATGGAAATTCAATGAATGGGAATTAAAGGGAATTCCATTTAGGATAGAAATAGGAGAAAAAGAAGTTAATGAAGAAACATTAACTTTATTTGAAAGAGATATTGCAAAGAAGAAGAAAATTTCTTTTTCTGAAATTAAGGATATTCCAAAACTTGGAAAGCTATTTGATGAGAGGTTATTAGAAAAAGCTGATAAATTTTTAGAAGGCAAGATAGTAGATTGTAAATCTGAAAAAGAAGTGAAATCTGCAGTGAATAATGGAAAGATTGCAAGAGTTAATTTTTGTTATGTTGATCAACAAGGATTGGAATGCGCAGAAAAAATTGAAAAGGGGATTGGTGTAGAGATTAGAGGCACCTTAGCAAACAAAGAAGAAAAACCAGAAGGCAAATGTATTGTATGTGGAAAAGAAGCTACATCAATAGTTTATATAGCTAAGAGTTATTAACGCATAAGCCAAGTAATTATTGTTCCCATCATTTCTAGTTTTCTCTGAGATATAGGTTTATCAAACCAATTAGGCTGATAAAAGGGATGCTCTTCCTTCAAGAATTGTAATGCTTCTTGTGGATCTGCATCTATATCTTCTGTTTGAAACATTAATCCCTTATGATACATTTTAGTGATTAGTTTGTCAAGTTTGCTTCTATTGCCATATTCTCCTGGGGAAGATATATTACCTATTTCAGTTAATGGGACTACTCTTGAAACGCATTCCAGTGCCCTTTTAATATGTCCCCACTCTGTTAGGAATGCAGTAGATAATTCATTTGGATTTGGATTATTGTTTAATGGTTCTGCATATGGAAATGCAAAATTGCCTAGTGTGTCTAGAGGTCGCCAATCTAGATATATATGATCTGCAGGCACTCCATGAATGTTTAAATAATTAGCAATTATGGTATGTGACCCGTTGTTTTCGGAAGGTTTATAGTCTGCAAATCCGCCCGCTGAACCAGAAACTAAAATATCTCCAATTAAACCTTTTCTGTATAAACTAGTGGCTTTGGAGCTCCTAGGAAATGTCCTTTCATTTTCTCCAGCAAGCAAGATTAGTAAATCATATTTTTTTGACTGATCCATCTTGATTAGGGGAAAAAGTTATCGTTTATAAATGTTAAGAATATAGATTTTAATTAAATAATAATGAGAAAAAACTTAAGATTTTAGCATACCAAGGTGTGTTTAAAACTTGTATTGTTGCATCTCTTTCTTTTGTGTATTTTCTTCCGTATTCATCTTCATAAGATAGTTTTATATGTACTTTATTTGAAGAAAAGTATTTTGAGTTTGTGTTTATTGTAATTTTATTTTCAATATCTTGGGAATTTAAGTAAATCGGTTCAAGGGAGCCTATTTTTATTTCTATATTGTCGATTTTTGCTATTGAATAGATCATAAAGGATATGTTAAATGGCTCATTATAATTTAGTTGTTTTTTATAATTCAAAGCCATTATTTTTACATCTGGTTCTGAGAATATCTTTATTGGAATTTCTTGCATAAGTTCTATGCCATTTATTTTTGCAGTTGCAACAGTTTTGTTTTGTTTTGCTATATTTTCAAATCTTATTTCTTCATTTATGCCAATCTGAAGATTTTTTGTTATACAGTCGTTATTTAAGCATATATTTACGCCTTCTAAAAGAGTGTTTCCTATGTTTTTTACATTACAAATGATAGTTATGTTCTCAAAATCATAGTAATATTCTTTTTCTGGGTTACAATTGAGAGTAAGTTTTTCTGAATATGATTTTTCTTGTTTTTCTTCTAGTTCAGATATTATGTTCTCTGCTTCACTTAAGGTAATAATGTCATAGCTAGAAGCAAATTCTATTGCAGTTTTAGCAGTTTTGCCAAAAAGATCCTTTGCTTCTATTTCAGAAGTATAGATGTATCTAGGACTTACATCTAAAGGAATTCTTAATATCCAGAAAGTAGATTTTTTCTGATCAGGTTTAAGTAAGATGGGTTTTTGGTTCTCTTCCAAGAGTTCTGGTGCTTTTGTGATTGTTATTGTGTCTGATAGGTATTTATCGTAAGGATTCTCAACTATAACTTCAATAGGAATATAACTGCCTGGACCTGCTTTGTCTATTAAAGCATTTATTGAGATGTCAAAAGGTTCGTCTATTTCAGTACCCTCATCAATTACGTTTGCATTATTTGAGAAAGAAGACGAGACTAAGTCAGTATTTGAAGATTTCCAAGTATATCTTACAGAGGTTTGTCCAGCATCAAGGGATTTTGATAAAGTTAAGTGTCCAGGATCTATCCAACCAAACTCTGTAAATGTTATATCATATGGAACCCAGCCTTGGTCAGGGAAATAAACTTCTGCCCACCCATGATTGACAAAAGAATAATTTAAATTAGAATAAGCAGTTCCAGAAACAAATCTTGCAGGTATTCCAACAGAACGAAGCATTGAGATAAATAAAGAGGTTATTTCATCACAAACCCCCCCCTTATTTTCTAGTACCCAAGAAGATTTTAATGCAGCGTTTGCGGTTAGTGTGTTTAAATCATATTCTATATTAGTATTTACCCAATCTGCTATCTTAAAAACCGCAGCATATAAGTCTGTTTCGCCTTCCACAATTTCAGAAGCTTTACTTATTATCTCGGGAGTTATATCTATTATTTCCTCTTCATCTAGGTATTTTTGGTATTCTTGTGGCAGATCTAATATTGGAAATGGTGAAGGGGAAATTGGATAAAGTTGGTTTTGTGTTTTTACTTGAGAAGATAAAGAGTATTCTAATGTTGGTTTAAACTCATCGTATGTAAATCTTATTGATTCATCCAAAATTTCTGAGTCTGGGTTAGTGTTTAATGAAATTACTTTTTGGCGTTGTGTGTCTTTGGGAAATAAAAATAAATCAATATCTAGATGATCAAATCCTCTTGAACCTTCCAAATTAACTTGTCCAGAAGATGTATAAGAGATTGTTAAAGAAGTTCTATCATTGTAATTCTCAGGTAATGCTGTTACTTGAGCAATTAAAATTAGCGATATCAATATTGTCAATAAATTTCTCATAGATTAAATTTTATTTTGTTTTATTTATATAATTTGTTGTTTAAATCTCTCTATAAACTCCTCAAATTGAGCTTTATTTACTCCGCCACCACAAGCAAAATCATGCCCTCCACCGAAACCATCTAAACCTTCTAAAGCTTTTTTTATTATTTTTGGCAGTTTTATTGTTGTGCTCCTAAAACTCATAATCATTTTTTCTTCTGCTTGCCTAACTACGATAATTATTTTTTTAGGATATTTGTAAATTAGATAGTTAGAGATTATACTTGTATATGAATTTTTTGTGGTTGGTAAATAGACTATAAATAATTTAGATCTTGTTGGTTTTTGGGTTTTTATGAAATTGAAAAGTTTTTCATATTCTTTTTTTTGTTTGGAAATCTCCTTTGCTATGAATTTAGATCTTGGGGTTGTTTGATTAATGAGTTCTGTAGGATCTTCAAATTTGGTTAACAAGTTAGCTGCCCTATGAATTTTTGATGTTGCATTTTTCAATAAAAGAGAGAATGTTAAAATTAGTTCCCCAAGCTTTGTATCGAAAATTGCTTGGTCTGCCCTTTTTACTTTCTTTGGCAATAAATCAGGATATTCTTTTGAGAATTCTTTTGCAAACTCTGGAAAATGCCAATCTGCAATTGTTCCAAGTGTTGCAAGCCAAAGATATTTCTCTTCTGCAATTTTATGGGCCCAATATGTTGTTGGTTTGTTGTCTTTTGGGGATTTAAGCATTGGGTTATAGTAGTGTACGCCTTTTCTTTCAATCGGGTTGTGGTGGTCTAGCCAAATTATCGGAACATTTATCTTATCTATAAATTCTTGTGTTACAATGGGAATATCTAAAATGAAAACGTAATCCGGATTATATTCTTGGACCTTTCTATACATGTCTATGTCTAAAACAGGTTTTGTTTTTAGCACAGCACCCTTTCCCTTATCTATATATTTTTTTAAGATTAAATAAGAACATAAACCATCTGGATCGTCATCAAAGAAAAATAATGGATTTTCTGCTTTATTAAGATAATCTCTTATCTCTTGTATTTGTTTTTTTGTGAGCATAATAGAAAATTTTATTAAAGGAGTTTATAATTGTTTTGTTATGATAAGAGAAACACCAATTTGGGCATTGCCGTTATTGTTTTTTATTTTGGGAGCAATTGTTGCTATGCTATTTGTTTTGATTTATAGTTTTTTGTAGAATTATCTTGCTAATCTCTTCTTAGCCCTTTGAGAAGGCCTTACTTTTTCAGCACCCAAACCTTTATTTCTTAATCCTCTTGATTTTTTAGCAGCAGAAGTTAATCCCCTATTTATTCTGCCTCTTTGGTTTGCAATCCAGTTTATTTTTGGGTCTGCTTTGATTACTGGATGATTTGGATCTACCAAAATTACCTCAAACCAATAATATTTTCCGTCTTTTGCGATTTTGTATGAATTTAAAACTTCAAGATTTACGAATTTCTTGGATGCTCTTTCTTCAGCTACAACTTGGTAGCTCTTTGATAGGATTTTTAGTCTCCTTCTATGTTTTGTTCTTCTACCCTTTTTTATTTGAGGACGCATACGTCCTCCCCTTGGAACTCGAACCCTAACTACAATATAACCTTGTTTTGCTTTATAACCAAGAGACCTTGCTCTAGCTATATTTGTAGGTTTTTCTAATTTTGTGATAGATTGTTCTCTTCTCCACTTGATTAGCCTTAATCTTAATAAGGCTGGATTTGGAGATTTCCAAAGCTCTCGAACATATTTGTACATAGTAAATTTTGAGGTAGTTGTTTCATTTATAAATGTTTCTAAAGCTTGCCAAACACAAGGATAGTATATTTAAATAATCATTAATTAGCTATAATATGTCAAAAACAGGATATGAACAAAGAGAATTAATTAAATTTAATTTTGAGAGTTTAGATTTAGATAAAAATGAGTTTTTTGGAAGTTCTCCGCCAAGCGTTTTTGTTGGGAGAATTGGATATCCCCAAGTAAATGTTGGTGTTTTAAGCCCAGTAAAAACCATGAAAGAGGC
>CAZQVG010000008.1:10496-19425 GCA_964596705.1 Candidatus Woesearchaeota archaeon
CCTTTAGGAAATAATGCCAATGTGAAGGATATAAGGATGACTGAAAATCCAAAAATAAAAAATGTTGTTGAAAAAACTGTTTCTGATATAGATATGAAAGCAAATGAAGGATTAAAAAAATTATACAGGAAAGGTATTGATGAGAACTTTTTAACTAAACTCTTATCTATTGGGTTATTGGGCGTAAAGAAAAATAGAAAATTGGTTCCAACAAGGTGGAGTATTACAGCCACAGATGATATTCTAGGGAAAGAGATGTTAAAAGAAATTAGGGATTACCAAGAAATAGATTTTCAAGCATATTTTGATGGTTATTTGGGGAATTATTATTTAGTTTTATTTTTTCCGGGCGTGTGGGGTTTTGAATTATATGAAATGCAAGTTCCTTTGAAAGTAAATCCTTGGAGTAAAACGGGGAAATTTTATGCTTATGATTATGAAGGTTTTGATGGGCGTAAAAATTATGCTGAAGAGACTGCAGGAGGATATTATGCATGCAGACTAGGGATTATTGAGAAATTAAGAGAGTTGAGAAGACAGGGCTATGTTTTAGTTTTCAGGTTTATAACTGAAGAAGATAAGTATCCATTGGGCGTTTGGGTTTGCAGGGAAGCAACAAGAATTTCTTTGAAAAACAAAATAAATATTGATTTTGATTCTAGTGAATCTTTGTTAAATTTTGCAAAAGCATTTGCTTTGAAAAAGTTTAAAGTGGATATTTCGAATTTGATTGAGCAAAGCAGATTTTATGAGATCAATAAACAGAAGAAATTGTTTGAGTTTGTTCAGTAAGCTTTAAAAATAACTTAAGTTTAATGATCTTATGGCTTGGATAACTTTTAATGAAATTTTATATTTTATCATTCTTACAGGAGTTATTGGATATTTATTTAGTGGAATTTTTGTAAAGAGACCAAGAACTGTTTGGGATAGAATGCATCCAAAGAAATTTAGAATGGATGATTTTAAATTTGCAGTTGTTGTTGCCGCACCTGCAATTGTTTTACATGAATTAGCACATAAATTTGTAGCTATGTCTTATGGTTATAATGCAACATTTGAATTATTTATTTTTGGGTTAGCTTTAGGAGTATTTTTGAAATTAATTAATTCCCCATTTTTAATCATAGCTCCGGGTTATGTAAGAATTAGTGAAGCTGCATTTGCAAATCCAACAGCATATAGGTTAATTGCTTTTGCAGGTCCTGCTGTAAATTTAATATTATGGATTAGTGCCCTAGTAATAATGAAGAAATATGGTAGGGGGTTGAGTAGAACTCAACTTGCGGTGTTGGGAATGACTAAAACATTGAATATGTTATTGTTCTTCTTTAATATGATACCTTTTGGACCATTTGATGGAGCAAAGGTATTTTTTGGACCACCAACTTAATCCTCTTTTGGTTTTATAATTTCAATATATTCAATTTGATGATAAGGGATATCTAATTCTCTTAAAAAATTATCATATGCTGTAGAACTAAGAAATGCAGAAAGTCTTTTTAGTCTTGAAGGAATTTCAGGACGAGGTCTCAATTTTAAACGTTGGTGAGTGATTCCAGAAACAAACCCTATTGTGCAGGGGTAAGGATAATTATCTGGGTGGTAGACTATAACTCCGTCTCCAATTCTTAAAGATCTTAAAATATCTTCTAAAGTTTCTTCCTGATTTTGTTCATCCATTTTATGCAGCAGCTGCCTCTGCATTCTCACCAGATTCTAAAATATCGTCTGGGGATTCTAAAAGTTCGAGCTCTTTTTTAATCAGATTTATTTGTTTTTTATTATCAATTTCTTTTAGAACTTTATCACAAACTGGACAAGTAAAATTATTTTCTAATGCGTGCTCGAAAGTCATTCTGATACATTTTTTAGAACATGTGTAATAAGTTGTTTCAGATTCTAACTCTAATCTCTTTTTTAAGCTGTTTATTCTTTCCTTCTTTAATCTTTCAATCATTATCTTTGCTTGATTTTCATCAAAAGTCCAATAATAAATGTACCATCCTTTCTTTTTATCCTTTTTACGCATAGAATGTACTAAATTGTTTTCCTGTAACATATAAAGTGTTTTTCTTATAACATTTATTTCAACCTTAAGATTTTCAGCAATTACAAATTCAGAGATATTCTCTCCATTTTTGATTAGAAAAAGGACTATCTGACGCGCTATTTCCCCACCTATTTGTAGAGCTAATTGTTCTACTTTCTCTAATTTCACCATCTTTCTCAGATATCACCGCTTTTTTTTGATACACCTTAGGTTTTTATTTAATATTAGTATTTAAAAAGGTTTTGTTTTTGCTATTTTAGAGTAGTAAGAAAAACTTATAATGAAAGGAATCGATTTTTTCATAATAGTGGAGGTGTTTTATTATGGGCATTTTTAAAAAAAAGAGGAACGCAGATGATAATTTTGCTCAAGATGTGCCACAATTTAAGCCTTTTTCTGATGAAGAGCATACAAAATTGCCAGAGTTACCAAAAGCAAGAGAAAAAAAAGAGATGTTTCCATCATATGAAAGTGAGTTTAGTGGCATAAAGAAGGAGATCCAAAAACCTGTTTTTAGTGCTCCACCAAAACATGTTATGCCTAAGCCACAACCAGAGGCGAGGAGAGCATTCCCAAAACCTGAACCTGTTGTGGAAAGGGATCATGTAAGTGGAGATAAGCCAATCTATGTAAAAGTTGATCAATACAAAGAGGCTATGGCAAGTATTGAGAAAATAAAAGAGTTATGCAATGAAGCAGATAAGAAATTGAGCGAGATTAGCAAGTTAAGAGCTAATGAAGATAGAGAATTAGAGAAATGGCAAGAAGACGTGGATAAGATAAAAGAAAAATTATTACAAATCGATAAAAGACTATTTGAGGTATAATAATGGTTAAGAAAAAGAGGGTTCACAGAGTAACAAAAAAGAAAGAACAAGATAGTGTTTATGTTAGGATAGATAGTGCTCTAACATTAAGAAGAGAGATACTTGAGACTGCTATAGAAAGTACAGCCCTCTTAAAAAGATGGGAAAGCTATAAAATTCTTAGAGAGATGAAATTAGCAGAGATAAAAGAATTAAAGAAAATAATGGATAACATTGAAAAAGAATTTAGAGAGTTTAAGAAACATTTACCAAAAGTAGAGATAAAAGAAGAGGAAAAACCTAGAGAAATTCAAAAAGAAGAAAAGAAAGAGGCAGTGGTTAAAGATAGTGGTTTGTCGGAAATAGATAGTGAAATCGAAGAATTGAAAGCTAGATTATCCCAACTTAAGATTTAGATAAATTTTTAAATTATCTATTTCTTTTTATTTTCTATGAATGCAGATGAATTAAAAAATAAGTATATAGAATTCTTTAAAGAAAAAGGACATAAGATAGTTCCTAATGCTCCATTAATTCCAGAAAATGATCCAACTGTATTATTCACAACTGCAGGAATGCACCCTTTAGTACCTTATTTGCTTGGAGAAAAACATCCATCTGGCAAAAGGTTGGTGGGGGTGCAAAAATGTATTAGAACAACAGATGTTGATGAGATTGGAGATGATGTGCATTTAACTTTTTTTGAGATGCTTGGAAATTGGAGCTTAGGAGATTATTGGAAAAAGGAAGCTTTGGAGTGGAGTTTTGAATTTTTAACATCAAAAAAATGGTTAGGTTTTCCTGTTGAAAGATTGGCAGTGAGTGTTTTTGCAGGAAATGAAGAAGTAGAAAAAGATGAAGAAAGTGCAAAGATCTGGAAAGAATTGGGAATCCCTGAGAAAAGAATTGCATATCTAAAAGACAATTGGTGGGGACCTGCTGGAAAAACAGGACCATGTGGCCCGGATAGTGAAATGTTCTATTGGAATTCTGAAGAAGAAGTTCCAGAGGAGTTTGATCCTGAAGATGAAAGGTGGGTTGAAATATGGAATGATGTTTTTATGCAGTATAATAAAAAAGAAGATGGAAGTTATGAAGAACTAACTCAAAAGAATGTTGATACCGGAATGGGATATGAAAGAGTACATACTTTATTAGAGGGAAAAAATAGTGTATATGAAACCTCATTGTTTTTGGAAATTATGAATAAAATAAAAGAATTAGCTAAAAATGAAGAAGAAAAGCCTATGAGAATTATTGCAGACCATTTAAGGGCAGCTACATTTATTCTTAATGAAAAAATTGTACCTTCAAATTTAGAGCAGGGTTATGTTTTAAGAAGGCTAATTAGAAGATCTATAAGATATGGAAAAATAATTGGAATTGAAGGGAGATTTTGTTCTGAAGTTGCAAAAGTTATTATAAATAAATACAAAGGAGATTATCCTAGTTTAGAAGAAAACAAAGAATTTATTTTGCAAGCATTAGATAAAGAAGAAGAAAGATTTGACAGAACAATTATGGCTGGGCTAAAGGTATTTGAGAAGATTGCTGACAAAGACATTTCTGGGAAAGATGCATTTTTATTATTCCAAAGTTATGGTTTTCCTTTGGAGATGACTGTTGAATTAGCTAAGGAAAAGGGAATAAAAGTTGATGAGGAAGGATATTATGAAGAATTAAAAAAACATCAAGAATTAAGTAGGACTGCTACTAAAGGCAGATTTGCTTCTGGTTTAGCCGATCATTCTGAAAAAACAATAAGATTACATACTGCTGCACATCTTCTTTTGGCTGCGCTAAATAAAGTTTTAGGTAAAGAGATTGTTCAAAAAGGATCAAATATCAATGCAGAACGATTAAGATTTGATTTTAATTTTGATAGGAAATTAACAGATGAAGAAATAAAGAAAATTGAGGATTTAGTAAACGAAAAAATAAAAGAAGGAATAGAAGTAACCAGGAGAGAATTAACATTAGAGGAAGCAAAGAAAGAAGGTGCGCATGGAGAATTTGAACATAAGTATGGTGAAAAAGTATATGTTTATAGTATCGGAGATTTCTCCAAAGAAATTTGTTCTGGACCTCATGTAAAGAATACTTCTGAGTTGGGAAAGTTTAAGATTGTAAAGCAAAAATCTGTTGGAGCAGGAGTTAGAAGAATAAAAGCAGTTTTGGAATGAAAACATATTTAAATAGTTAAATCAAATTTTTAGTTATGAAACTAAAGTTTTGTGGTGCTGCAAAAATTGTAACTGGTTCTTGTTACCATATTGAATCTAAAGGAAAACAATATCTAGTTGATTGTGGAATGTTTCAAGGAAGGAAGGAGATTACAAGATTAAATTATGAAAAATTTCCATTCGACCCAAGGAAGATAGATTTTTTATTTTTGACTCATGCACATATAGATCATTCTGGTTTGATACCAAAATTGGTTGCTCAAGGATTTAAAGGAAAAATACTAGCTACTTCTGCAACAAAAGATTTGTGTAAGATTATGTTGGAAGATAGTGCACATGTTCAAGAGTTAGACATTGAAAGGGAGAATAGAAGAAGATTAAGAGAAGGGCTAAAACCCAGGAAACCTCTATACACAGAAGAAGATGCGAAAAACTCAACGCAATATTTTAGAACAGTTAAATATGATAAATTGTATAAGGTTAATGAAAATATAAAGGTGAGATATAGAGATGCTGGCCATATTGTTGGTGCTGCAATAATTGAAGTATTTGTGGAAGGAAAAAAGTTGGTGTTCTCTGGAGATTTAGGGCAATGGGGAAATTCCATTGTTAAAAATCCAACTTTAATTGAAGATGCAGATTATGTTTTTGTAGAATCTACTTACGGAGATAGATTGCATAAAGATAAAAAACTTGGTGAAGAGGAATTGCTCAAATATATCCAAGAAACTTATAAGAAGGGAGGAAAATTAATGATCCCTTCTTTTGCGATTGAAAGGACTCAAGAATTGTTGTATGCTATACATAAATTTCATAAGAAAAAATTAATGCCTAATGAAAAAGTTTTCTTAGATAGTCCGCTAGCAATAAAAGCTACTAGAATATTTAGAAAACATACAGAGGTTTACAATAACGAGATATCAAAGGATGGGGATCCATTTAATTTTCCTGGTTTGACATTTACTCCAAAGGTTAATGATTCTATGCAGCTCAATAATTATAAAGAACCTTGTGTAATAATTGCAGGAAGTGGAATGTGTACTGGAGGAAGAATTAGACATCATTTTAAACATGGCATCTGGAATCCAAGGAACACTGTATTGTTTGTTGGTTATCAAGCAGAAGGGACATTGGGTAGATATATATTAGAAGGCGCTAAAAGAATAAGAATGATGGGTATAGAGGTTTTAGTAAAAGCTAAGATAGCCAAAATAAGTAGTTTCTCTGCTCATGCAGATTATAAAGATCTGCTAAAATGGATAGGTGGCTTTAAAGAAAAGCCTAAGAAAATATTTATTGTTCATGGTGAAGAAAGATCTTCAAGTGCATTTAAGGATAAGTTAGAAAAGAGAGGATATGTTTGTGACATACCAAATATAGGAGATGTTGTTAAACTTTAATTTATTCAAATAAAATAGAAGGTTTGCCTGGCATTGCTTTTGGCTCATCTTTCTTTACTTCTATTTCTAAATTGAATTCATGTTTTAATTTGTCGATATTGTCTTTCAGGGTTTCTAATTCTTTTTCTTGAGACAATAATGTTTTTGGAAGTTTTTTTGGATTTTTAATAAAAGAAGGTACTAATTTAGAGATTTCTTTTGCATGATCTTTATCCATAACTGCTTTCATTATCCTTGATATATCGTAATCTTTCTCCATTTCCTTCTTTAATTTTTTGATCAAATTATATTTCCAGGATTCTGCAACAGAAATTATGATCTTAGTGGGTTTAATTTTTACTAGTTCTCTTATTTTGTGTATGTCTTTTATTGTATTTTCAACTAGTTCATCCATTGCGTCAATTTCCGGATTTATCTTTGATTTATCATATTCCGGCCAGCTTTCTAGTGAAACAAATGGTTTATTTCCTATTTTTTCCCATAACTCTTCTGCAAGATGTGGGCAAAAAGGCGTCAATATTTTTATTACAGATTCCAAATCTTTTTTCGATATTGTTTTTTCTAGGCTCTCAAATAATTCTCTTATTTTTATTATAGCAAGATTATATCTGAAGTCATTTATGTATTCTGTTACATCCCTTATTGTTTGATTCACTTTGTGTTGTGTTCTTTTTGAGGATTTTGATATCTCTAATTTGTCAAATGATGTGTATAGGTTTGTTAAAAACCTGTGAATGCTTTCTAAACCTTTTGTGTCCCAAGCAAAATCTTTATCTGGATTTGCAACAGAAACCAAGAACATTCTTAATGCATCTGAGCTGTATTTATCCATCATGTCAGTTGGGTTAACTACGTTTCCCAAAGACTTAGACATTTTTCTGCCATCCTCTGCATGAACCATGCCTTGGTTAAATAATCTTATTGCAGGTTCATCGAAATTCAATAAACCTAAGTCTCTTAAGAATTTAGTGTAGAATCTTATGTATATGAGATGCATGTTTGCGTGTTCTTTACCGCCAATATATAGATCCACAGGACACCAGTAATTTACTTTAGACTTACCAAAGATCTTTTCATTGTTGTTAGGATCTGTATATCTTAATTGATACCAAGAAGAGTTAACAAAGGTATCCATGGTATCTGTTTCTCTTACTGCTTTTTTGCCACATTTTGGGCAGGTTGTTTCTAAAAATGGTTTGTAGTCTTTTAATGGGTTTTCTGTAGAAGTTAGTTTGACTTCTTCTGGCAATATAACAGGAAGATCTTTTTCTGGAACAGGTACTGCTCCACAATCTTCACAATAAATTATTGGGATTGGAGTTCCCCAAAATCTTTGTCTTGAGATTAACCAATCTTTTAATCTGAAATTTACTGTTTTTTTGCCAAGTTTTTTTGATTGCAAATATTTAGTTATTTCTTCTTTTGCTTTCTCTGATTTTAGATTATTAAATTTGCCTGAATTAATTAAAATTCCTGGACCGGTGTAAGCAGATTTTAGGTTGTTTTCGTCTAATTTTTTATTTTCAGGTTGAATAACTAGCTTGATTGGAATATTATATTTTTTAGCAAATTCAAAATCACGCTGATCATGAGCAGGAACAGCCATTACCATGCCAGAACCATATGAAGCTAGAACAAAATTTCCAGCATATACAGGAACTTTCTCATTTGTTAAAGGATGAACTGCATAAGCTCCTGTGAAAACTCCTTCTTTTTCTAGTTTATCTATTTCTTCTTCTGAGACAGTATGTTGTTTTTTTACAAAGTCCTCTACTTCTTTTTTATGATCTTCAGTTACAATCTCCATCAATCTAGGGTGTTGAGCAGATATAACTAAGAAAGTTACTCCAAATAGTGTGTCGGGCCTTGTAGTAAAGATTGGCCAGTCTTCATCATTTATCTTAAATAGAATTTCTGTTCCATGGGATTTACCAATCCAATTTTTTTGAGATTTTTTTATTAGATCCGGCCACTCTGTTAATTTATTTATTCCCTCACATAATTCATCAGCATAGTCTGTTATTTTTAAGAACCATTGATTTAGGTTTTTTATTTGAACTTCTGTGTCTTCATGACGCCAGCATTTTCCATCTTTTACTTGTTCATTTGCTAACACAGTGTTACATTTAGGACACCAATTAACAGGAGCTTCTTTTTTGTAAGCTAATCCTTTTTTGAACATTTGAACAAATATCCATTGATCCCATTTGTAATAATCTGGATCTGAAGTTTTTAGTGTTCTTGACCAATCATATGTTAAGCCTAATCTTTTTTGTTGCTTTATGAAGTTTTCAATTGCATCTTCTGTAAATTTTTTTGGGTGTGATTTGTGTTTTATTGCTGCATTTTCTGCAGGTAAACCAAATGCATCAAATCCCATCGGATGAAGAACATTAAAACCTTGCATTAGTTTAAATCTTGCATAAACATCTCCTATTGTGTAATTAAATGCATGACCAATATGCAATCCAGAGCCAGAAGGATAAG
>CAZQVG010000009.1:0-17574 GCA_964596705.1 Candidatus Woesearchaeota archaeon
ACTAAAAATTACTCTAGAAGATAAAAGAGATAACAAAAAAGAAACTTTTTATACAGAAGAAGGAATAATAGACTTTGTAAAATTTCTAAACCAAAATGCAGAAACATTACATGAAGACATAATTTATTTTGACAAATCAGAAAATGACATTCAATTAGAAATAGCATTACAATATAATTCTGGATTTATAGAAAAATTATTTAGTTTTGTAAACAACATAAATACAATTGAAGGCGGAACACATGTTTCCGGATTTAAAACTGCATTAACTCGTGTTGTAAATGATTACATAAAAAAGAAAAAACTAAATACAAGACTAACTGGAGAAGATCTAAAAGAAGGTTTAACCTGCATAATTTCAATAAAAGTTCCAGAACCACAATTTGAAGGCCAAACAAAAACAAAACTAGGAAATTTAAAAGTAAAAGGAATAGTAGACCACATAGTTACTGAACAACTAAGCGCATTCTTTGAAGAGAACCCAAAAACTGCAAAAGCAATAATTGACAAAGCAATTTTAGCTTCAAAAGCTCGTGAAGCAGCAAGAAAAGCAAGAGACTTAACAAGAAGAAAAACTGCTTTAGAATCTGGAAGTTTACCAGGTAAGCTAGCAGACTGTCAAGAAAAAGATCCTGCAAAATCAGAATTATTTTTAGTAGAGGGAGATTCTGCTGGAGGATCAGCAAAGCAAGGACGTTCTAGGGAATTCCAAGCAATTCTTCCATTGAGAGGAAAAATACTAAATGTTGAAAAAGCAAGCATTGACAAAATATTCAACAACAATGAAATCACAACAATGATCTCTGCAATTGGTTGTGGTGTAGGAGAAGAATTCAATTTAGAAAAGGCAAGATACCATAAAATAATAATAATGACTGATGCTGATGTAGATGGTTCTCACATTACTACGTTACTATTAACATTTTTTTACAGATATATGAAGCCATTAATCGAGTCAGGATACTTATATATAGCAAATCCTCCTCTATACAGGGTAAAAAAGGGAAAACAAATAATCTATTGTTATTCTGATGAAGAGCTAAAACAAATAACTAATTCAACAACAGAAAAATTATCAATACAACGTTACAAAGGTTTAGGTGAAATGAATCCAGAACAACTAAGGGAAACAACAATGGATCCAGAAAACAGAATATTAAAACAAGTAACAATTGAAGATGCAATCTTAGCAGATCAAATATTCAGCACTTTAATGGGAGAAAAAGTAGAACCTAGGCGTGAATTCATCCAAAAACATGCAAAGGAGGTTACAAATTTAGACATTTAAAATGATAAAAGCAATAGTTTTTGATTTGGGTGGCGTAGTCTTCCATGGAGATTTCAATAATCAAGTAGATTACCTCTCTAAAAAATACAACATAACTCCAGAGTCTTACTTGAAAGTATTCAGAGAAGCCTGGGATAAAACAAAGGTGGGTGAATTAACGCAAGAGGAGTTTTATGATTACATCTCAAATGCATTAAAAATCTCTCCAGAGGATATTAGAAAATCTCTCCTTAAAATAATTACAATTGATGAAAAAATGAGAGACCTCATAATCGCACTTTCTCAAAATTATAAAATTGGAATATTAACAAATACTATTGAAGACTTATATAACAAACAACTAGAACTATGGGATTTTGAAGAGAATGCAGATGTAATAGCTAGTTTTAAGGAACATGTAGCAAAACCAGATGAAAAAGCAATGGAATTAATATTGCAAAAATTAGGTGTGGAAAAAAACGAAATAATCTTTATAGACGATAAAAAAGAAACTGTAAAAAGATACTCAGAACTCGGGATTACATCTATAAAATTCACTGGTTATGAACAATTACTAAAAAAACTAAAGGCAATGGAGATTGAAATATGACTGAAACTATAAAATCAATAAATATTGAACGTGAGATGAAAGAATCTTACTTAAATTATGCTATGTCAGTTATAGTTGGAAGGGCATTGCCAGATGTTAATGATGGCCTAAAGCCAGTACATAGAAGAATTTTATATGCTATGCATCAAATGGGTATGTTACACAATAAACCTTTCAAAAAATCTGCTAGGATTGTGGGAGAAGTTCTTGGTAAATATCATCCTCATGGAGATGTTGCAGTTTATGATTCTTTAGTAAGAATGGCTCAGGAGTTTTCATTGAGATATCCAATAATTAAAGGTCAAGGAAATTTTGGTTCTATTGATGGGGATTCAGCGGCTGCAATGAGGTACACAGAAGCAAAACTTTCTAAGATTGCAGAAGAATTACTAAAAGATATTGAAAAAGAAACTGTAGAATTTGTTCCAAACTTTGATGATAGTTTAAAAGAACCTTTAGTTCTTCCATCTAAATTACCTAATTTACTAATTAATGGTTCTTCAGGAATTGCAGTTGGTATGGCAACAAATATTCCTCCGCATAACTTAAAAGAAATTGCTGATGCGATAATAAATCAAATAGACAATCCAAATATAACTGTTCAAGAGCTTTTAGAAACTGTTAAAGGTCCAGATTTTCCAACCGGTGGCCAAATTCTTGGCAGATCAGGGATAAGGAAAGCATACGAAACTGGAATAGGTACAATAAGATTAAGAGGAGTTTCAGAAATTCAAGATAGAAAAATAATAATCACAGAAATTCCCTATCAAGTAAATAAAACATCTTTAATAGAATCAATCGCAAATCTTGTAAAAAATAAGAGGATCGAAGGTATTTCAGACATAAGAGATGAATCTGATAGAAAAGGTATGCGCATAGTGATATTGCTAAAAAAAGATTCAAATCCAGAATTAATTCTAAATCAACTTTACAGACATACACAATTAGAAACAACATTCGGGATAAGAAATCTTGCCCTTGTTAATCACCAACCAAAAATCCTATCTTTGAAGGAATTAATTTCTAATTTTATAAACCATAGAAAAACAATCATAATTAGAAGAACAAAATATGACTTAAATAAAGCAGAAAAAAGAGCACATATTCTATTAGGTCTAAAAAAAGCTCTAGAAAACATAGATGCTGTTGTTAAAATAATAAAAGAAAGCGATAATGCAGAATTTGCAAAACAAAGTTTAATTAAAACATTTGACTTTTCAGAAGAGCAAGCACTAGCAATCTTAGATATGAAATTACAGAAATTGACTTCTTTAGAAACAACCAAAATAAAACAAGAATATGAAGACTTACTAAACTTAATAAAAGAATTAAAAGAGATCCTTGCTAGTGAATCTAAAATATATTCTATAATAAAAGATGAATTAAATGAATTAAAAAAGAATTATGCAGATGAAAGAAAAACAAGAATAATTGATGTTGAAGAAGAAATACAAGATGAAGATTTAATAAAGAATGAAAACGTTGTTGTTACAATTACTCATAAAGGGTATGTAAAACGTTTGCCAGTCGATGTTTACAAAAGCCAAAATCGTGGAGGCAAAGGAATAAAAGCTGCTGGAACAAGAGAAGAAGACTTTGTAGAAGATATATTCACAACTAACACTCATAACTATTTAATGTTTTTCTCAAATAAAGGAAAAGTTTACTGGTCAAAAGCTTATTCCATTCCAGAGGCATCAAGATATGCTAAAGGAACAAATCTAGTCAATCTATTAAGATTAGATAAAGATGAAAGAATAAAAGCTATAATTCCAGTTTCTGAATTTAAAGAATCCTATTATCTTAATATGGTCACAAAAAATGGATTAATTAAAAAAACATCATTAAAAGAATATTCTAGGCCAAGAAAGGGCGGAATAATAGCGATAAATCTACGTGACAATGATTCCCTTATTGATGTAATCTTAACAAAAGATGGCGAAGAACTAATTATTGCCACTAAAAAAGGTATGGCAGTAAGATTCAGTGAAACACAAGTCCGACCAGTTGGAAGAAATTCAATGGGGGTAAGAGCAATAAGACTCTCTTCTGGAGACGAAGTTGTTGGAGTAGATATAGCAAAGGATACCATTCTTACAATTACAGAAAATGGTTACGGAAAAAGAACTAAAATAGATGATTACAGATTAATCAATCGAGGTGGCAAAGGCGTAATAAACATAAAAACAACTGAACGTAATGGCTATGTTATTGGAATAAAATCTGTAACTGATAATGATGAGATAATGCTTGTAACAAAAAACGGAATTTTAATTAGAACTCAAACATCTAATATCTCAATAATTGGAAGAAACACTCAAGGCGTAAGATTAATGAGGCTTAACCCTGGAGATAAATTAATCTCAGTTGCAAAAATTTTAGAAAAAGATCTAAACTAATCTTTCTGAATCTTCCATTATATCAGTATATCTTCTTAATAAGTAAATAGCCTCATCCAAATTATCAAATTCAAACAGAATATTAGTAACATATTTTTCTTCAAATTGTTGCTCATTGCTATTCAACACTATGCCTTCTAATCCGTCTTCCTGGATTATTCTTTCAAGAATATCCTTCCACATATCACTCTTTATACTAACAATATGATCTTCCCCATCAACACCAACCCCATATATTGAGATATTTCTTTTTTTAAATAGATAGGTCACTAATTTTCTAAAATTAGGGTCATCTATTCTATTTTTTCTTAACTTTAACTCATCTGGCAATTCAACCATTGGATTATAGGACTTAAATAAACTAATAGTAATAGCATCTCTCAAATAACTATCAAAAATAGAAATCGGATCATAGTCATCAATGCTTTCCATTATATTTTTGGAAAATATCTATCATTTATAAGATTTATTGCACTCAAAAATTATTCTTCTAAATTCCCATATCCAATTAGTCTCCACCTGGCTCCAACCATCCTTGAAATGGTAACTCTATCTCCTTCTGAAGCACAAACGGGTTTTTTTAATTTAACTTTAATCATATCCTTACTTAGCTCAACTACAAACCCAACAGTCGCAGTGGCATTAACATTGAGCATTAATGTTTCTCTCTTTTTTATTGGCTCAACAACCAAATCATCTTTAGCACCAACAACTCTTTCTAATAGATTTGGTTTAAATTTTAATTCTTCCCAAACTTTAGGCATATGTCCGGGTAAACCAACAACATTCCCAACTAAACTATCGGATTTAACAATTGAGGGATCTAATTTTGTTAATATTGCTGCTGAACCTCCAGGAGTTATTTCTTTAACATTTATCTCTCCAGTTACTAAACCTACTATTTCAGATAAAATAGGCTCCCATAAAACTTTTCCTTCTTTTTCCTTTTTTAATCCAGGCCTTATCTCGATTGGCTCTCCAACTTTTAATACCCCTCTAGCCATAGCACCACCCAATACTCCGCCATTTAGATTCTTTATTAATGTACCCGGTTTATTAATATCAAAAGATCTTGCAATATAAAACAAAGGATCTGCATTTTTATCCCTTTCAGGAGTCTTGAAATTTTCTTGTATAGCTTCAATTAAAACATCAATATTCACATTATGTTGGGCAGAAATTGGAATTATTGGTGCATTCTCAGCAATAGTTCCTTTTAAAAATTCTTTAATTTGTTTATAATTTTCTAATAATTTTTCTTTACTTACTAAATCAATTTTATTCTGAACTACAATTATGTTTTTTACACCAATTATTTCTAATGCCATCAAGTGTTCTCTTGTTTGAGGCTGAGGACAGTCTTCATTTGCAGAAACTAATAACAAAGCAGCATCAATAATTGCAGCTCCTGACAACATTGTTGCCATTAAAGTTTCGTGACCAGGAGCATCAATAAAAGAAACTTTTCTTAGGGGAACACATTCAGAACCGCAATTTTTACATTTTAAGGTTGGTTGATAAGCATCAGATCCTTTACATTTAGGACACTTATAAAATACTGCGTCAGCATATCCTAATCTAATTGTAATTCCCCTCTTTAACTCCTCAGAATGTACATCTGTCCACTTGCCAGACAATGCTTGTGTTAAAGTGGTTTTTCCATGATCTACATGCCCAACTAAACCAATACTGATTTCAGGCACCAATTCAGCAGCAGGATCTTTTTTTGTTTTTACCATCTTTAAAATATAACCTTAAAATTGTTTATAAATCTACCCATTATAAATCGTTTATATTTGTTTCGTATTTTTCTCTCTAAAAAATTTTACTTTATTCCCATAATAAGTAGGCACCAAATTTAAATCATGTCTAAAAACATGCCCATAACCCCATTTGGAAACAACTTTTTCCCCATCGTAAATTCCAACATGAAACCATCCATCTGGATAACCTAAATACTCTCCAGTATAAACAACAATATCTCCTTCTTTTGGATTTTCAACTTCTTCAAAAGAACCGTCATTGTCCAAAAAACCATTTCTTAATAAACCTCTAATCTTGTCACCCAAAGCATATCTGGCGCAAGTATATACTCTTTTTTTATCTTCTTCAATATTTCTTCTTTCAACAATCTCTATATCACCAACAATTTCACATACTTTATCAAACTCAGACTTATCTAAAAATAATTTATCCAATAGACTCCTTTCTTTCAAATTTAAAAGTTCCATAGAAAAAATTATTCTTCTTTCTTTTCTTCTTCAGCTTTTTCTTCACTATTCTCTTCTGTTTTCTCTTCCTCTTTCACTAAACCTAAAGCTTTCTCTACATCATCTTTTCCATATTTAACGATTTTCAGATTAAGCTGATTGATTGTTTCGTCTATAACATTTCCATGAACAGTTTTTCTTTGCTTTACACCCTTATCTTTTGGTCTTGCACCAACTCCAGAAATAACCAATGGTTTTTTTCTACCAGCGCCACTAAGATCGCCTCTCATAGCAAATCCATCTTTATCTGATCCGCCAGTAATCTCTAATTCATAACCATTCATTCCAATAAAACTTCCATCTACTTTGTCTCCAATTTTTTTACCCATATATATCTGAGCATCTCCTTCTTTCTTGTAACTTTTCCCTGTTTTTGGATCATTTATAACGAACATTTTTCATTCACCTAAATATTACTAGATTTTGAGACAATATTGATTTTAAAAAGCTTTCTATTTAAATCCCCCACGTAGGATTATTCTTTCTCTTCATCTCTGCCAACTCTTTCATAACCTCAATTTCTTTATCATTCAAATATTTCCTCAATTTTTTAAGTCTTTTAAAATCATCCTCTGGAATATCAGAATATAAAATATCTCCCTCATTAATTTGCCTGCCAACACTAACACCAGTTAAAGCAACCGCAACTTGTTTTCCTTCCTCGGCCTCATTTATAGCATCTTTTCCATCTTGGATAGATTTCAAAGTACACAACTTACTTCCATCTTTTGTTATTGGAGAATTAGCTTTCATAGTTCCAGCTAAAACCTCTACACCCACAATCGCTGGATTAGACTGTCTAAACACATGATTTCTCAAAATCTCAAATTTGAATGGCTTTACCAAATCATTTAGCTCTTTAGCTTCTAATCTTTTTTCTTCTTCTTCAAGCCATTTCCCTACATCTTCAATTATTTTATAAATAACATTATTAACTATGACTTTAACATTTTCATCTTTTTCTAATTCTTTAACATTAAATCCTAGTATAACACGATTTAATGGATTTTCTTCTGCACTGGCTTCAACAAAATCATTCTTTGTTATGTCTCCGATCCCTGCTTTCTTTATCTTTATTCCTTTTTCTTTTAGCAGTCTAGTCAAAGCTTCTAAAGACCCTAATGTATCTGCTTTAATTATTATCCCTTCATTATCGGTTTCTATTATAACATCCTCAACTTCTTGCATTAATTCTTCTTTTACTTTCTCAACTTCTGCATCATCTTCTACCACCCTCAATGGCATTCCAGGTATAACATTCTCTAGATTTGGTCCAGATATTTTAACAGCTGCAGAAGCATGAACTTCATCCATTGGAACATTTTTTCCTCTTTCAATCTTAAACAGTCTTTTAACCTTTGTTTCAATTGGCTCGCCTATAGCACCAACTAACAACCTGTCTCCCTGTTTTATACTTCCATCATAGATTATGGTGTCTAATGTTTTTCCTATCCCTTTTTCTTCTGTAACCTCTAAAATAGTCCCTTTAGCAGGACCCTTAACATCTGTCTTTAAACTTTCTTCTAAGTATTTCTGCGCTAACCCAGATAAAACCATCAACAATTCAGGGAAACCCTCCCCAGTTTTAGCAGATATTGGAATTATTGCAACTTGTTTTGTATAATCTTGCACCCTATCAAACCTCTCAGAATTTAAACCAAACTCTGCAAGTTTTCCAACAATTTCATATAATTTCATCTCCATCGATTGTATTACATTTGGACTTTGACTCTGGATATTTTGTAAAATTAATTTATCTGGTTGAGATCTCCACCCTCCTAAAACATCTATTTTATTTGCTGCAACAACAAATGGAGTTTTATATTGTTTTAGAATTTCTATTGCTTCTATTGTTTGTGGTTTCAAACCTTCATTAATATCTATAACTAAAATAGCAATATCTGCAATATTCCCTCCCCTTTTTCTTAATGTAGTAAAAGCTTCATGTCCAGGACTATCGATAAATAAAATCCCTGGAATTGTAAGATTTACATTTTTTAATAAATCTCCACAAATTTTCTTTATATTTTCTAAACTAATTGTATGTGCAGAAATAGCCTGAGTTATTCCTCCTGCTTCTTTTGCAGCAATAGAGCTATTCTTAATTCTATCTAAAATTGATGTTTTACCATGATCCACATGTGCCAATAACACACAAATAGGCTGCCTAATCATTTTTCTTAGAATTAGTCAATTTAAGAATTTTAAAAATGTTTCTAAAAAAAGAAAAAATTATTCTGGGTTTGACAAGTGCAATATTTGCCCAACCTCTAAATTATCTGGATCAATACCCCTTTTTCTCAAATCGTTCTTCAATCTCAACCAGATTGCAGTTCTTCTTCTCTCAATATATGCAGGAGTAATGTCCCTATTAGCACTTTCATCAACAGAGTAAAATGCTTCCCAATATTTTCTTGAAATGTTCCACAAGTCATCTCCTTCTCTAACCACATAACCATTGTTAAACTCCTCTCTCAAACTATCAATATAAGCTTGATGGGCTAAATCTTCCTTATATCTAATTATCGCTTGTCTTAATGGTTCTACATCTCCTGTTGCCTGAAGACTATCTTCATTTCCTTCTTCTATTCCAATTGCTATCCCTTTTTGATACATACATTCGGCTTGCCACTCAAGTCCTTGATCTAAATAGCGTTTTCCAACCCTTACACAATCTCTCTGTCTACTATCAATAAAGTTTTCTTGCTCTAAAATCTCTTCCCAATGCTCTCTTATTCTGTTTCTCTCCTTATTCTCTTCGATCTTATGAACCAATCCACTGCCTGCAACATAAACTCCACTTCCAATTATTGCAGCACTCAAAACTACAAATAGACCATCATAAACCTTCCCAGGGATAATTCTTTTGCTTACATCCCATAAAACATTCCCCGGAGTATCATATTCAGCTTGCTCATTTCTACTAAATTTCCTTAGTTTATCAATTAAAGCCATTTTTCCCCCAATAAAAAGAGAATGCTAATAATTTTATAAATCTTACTTATTGGCGGTTTTTTAAAATCAGACTTTAATCAAACTTAAACCTAAAATAACCTTTATAAATAAACTAGCCCCTATAATTTCCATGGAAGACAACACATTTATGATGGTTTCAATGAAAGATTCAAAAACAGTAGCTGATGCTCTATCAAATAAAACTGCGCAAAAAATATTAAATTATCTAACAGAGAACAAGGAAGCAACAGAATCTGAACTATCTGAAAAGTTAGATATTCCTTTACCAACAATCCACTATAATATCCAGCAACTAAAAAAAGCTAATTTGGTAAAATCAAAAGAATTTTTTTGGAGTAAAAAAGGAAAAAAGATGAGAATTTTTACTTTGGCAAAAAAATTCATAATAATCTCTCCAGATTCAGACAAATCCACATTATCAAAACTAAAAGATTTATTACCGGTTACACTTCTAAGTTTTATTGGAGCAGGAATAATTAAAATTTACCAATCCAAAAAATATCTAGCAACAAATAAAGCAGCAGATGCATTAAATGAAATGGCAGCGAAAACATTTACAAATATGACTCAAACTCAAACAACTCTACAAGAACCAAATTATGCCTTGTGGTTTTTAGCTGGATCACTATTTGTTATAATTCTAACTTTCTTATTTAGGTTGAAAAATAGATAACTTCAATCAAGTTTAAACCTTAAACGACGTTTAAATACAAGCTTTATCTTTATTTCTAACAAACAATTACGGAGGTAAAAAAATGAAAAACATATTAACATTTTTATTGCTCGGACTTGTGCTTTCAATGACCACAGTATCTGCATTAGATCCATTGTTGCCAGGGGATGAAGGTTATGAAAGATACGGTCCAGGCGCAGTTGAAGTAAAACCTATCCCAATAGAAGTTCCACCAAACCATGGAAATGATTTATTGCCTTTTTGTGGACCAAATGATATTGAATGTCCAAAAGTAGATCTGGTATTTGTTATAGATTCAACAGGGTCAATGTATGACGAAATAAGAACAGTAAAAGAAACACTATACCAATTAATTGATACAATAAAACAAGAAAATATTAAAGATTTTAGGGTTGGAATAGTGACTTACAGAGATTACAAACCAGAAGAACAAGAATATCTAATCAAAGACAAACAACTGACAACCAACATAAGATCTGTTTTAAGTTTTATTGAAGGTATTGAAGCATATGGTGGAGGAGATTATGAAGAAGCAGTAGAGGCAGGATTACAAGATGCTATCCACAAAATGAAGTGGAGAGATGATGCAACAAAAATAATGATTTTGATTGGAGATGCACCTTCTAGAGACTACTATTTTCAGCCAAGTTATCACGGAAATGAACCAGAAAACACAGACAATATACTAAAATACACTTTAAAACAAGCAGCAGAAGATGCTAGAAAAAAAGAAATAAAGATTTTCACAGTTTCAGCATCCGGAATGAATGACAGAGGGATTGCACAATGGAAGATGTTAGCAGATTTTACTGGTGGAGACTATCAAAGACTGACCTATACTAGAACAGATATAGATGAATATTACAAAGAAATGCCGATAGGATATAAAGAAGAAGCAAGAGCATCCAGAGATTATGATGCAATAACTAACACAATACTTTCAAACAACATTGCATCAATAACAAAAAAATCATTGGCTAAATCAATAACAGGACATACAGTATACAAACCACAAGAACCTAACAACATACTAGATTTTTTTAGAACTATATTCCAGAAAATTAAATTCTGGAATTAATTTTTTCTTTTTACATCACATGATCTTCATGAGCCAGTCTATAACTATGTAACTCATCAACAGAAAACCATAAAGCTACTTCTTGATTTGCTTCTTCTAAATTTCCAGAAGCATGAATTAGATTCTCAGCAGATTTTCCTTGAGAGTCGGCATAATCTAATGAGGTATGTGCAAAATCTCCCCTTATGGTTCCAACAGGAGCAGACTTTGGTTCAGTACTTCCAACTATCTTCCTAACAACTTCAACAGCATGTACACCTTCTATAACCATAGCAACAACAGGTCCAGATGTAATAAACTTCTCTAAACCTTCATAAAAGTCTTTTCCAACATGTGCTGCATAATGTTTCTTAGAAAAATCAGGATCAACCTGCACCATCTTTAATCCAACGATCTTTAAACCTCTTTTCTCAAACCTAGAAATTATCTCACCAATTAATCCTCTTTTTACTCCATCAGGTTTTACCAAAACTAATGTTTGCTCAATCATTCTTCTTGTTTGGTCCACTTAAACTTTTTAGGGTTTCTTCTTAGTTTAAGCATATTCTTTTCACATTTTGTAGAACAAAAGTTAAGAACCTTTCCGCTCTTTAATACATATATCTTTCCAGTTCCAGGTTCTATAGTCTTATTGCAAAAAGAACATTTAGCCATTTTTATCTCCTTCCACCCTTAGAAGATATCTTTCTTGCTTCAATTTCTGTTTCTCTTAGCATTAAAATATCTCCTACTTTTACAGGACCTTTAACATTTCTTCTTAATATTTTATTCTGATCTCTTCCTTCTAAAACTTTGCATCTAACTTGGGTTATTTCTCCCCTCATACCTGTCCTTCCAACAATTTCTTCAACTGATGCAGGAACAGCTACGCTAAATAACCCTCCACCTTCATTAGATTTCTTTCCAGATCCTTTCTTTGATTCGTTCTTTGCCATATTTAGCTTAACTCTTTAATAACGTTCTTTGCTTCTCCTTCTTTAACAATAGCTACTGCACTTGTACCAACTCTTAAACCTACTGCAGCACCCAAGTCTTCCTTAGATGGGACTTCTACATAAGGTATGTTCTTTTCTTTACATAATGGTTCTAAGTGCATTATAACTTCTTTTGGAGAAACATCTTGAGCAACTATAACAAGCTTAGCTAGACCCCTTTCAACAACCTTTGTTGTTTCATTAACTCCTTTCTTTATTTTACCAGTCTTTCTAGCTAACTCAACAGCCTCATAAGCCTTTGCAATATTATCTTGTGAAACTTCAGCCATTTCTAAACCCTCCTATCATTAGGTTAAGTTTTTGTGAAAATGCTTAATTTATAAAGCTTTCTATGATTCATTCAAAATTCAATAACTTAGATACTCTTTCTTGACCTAATGCTATCATAAATGTAGGCAACCTAGGCCCTGTATCTTTATCAATCAATAAATTATATACATTAATGAAAAACTTTCTTTGTGCTTTTTTCTTTTCTTCATCACTCATTTCAGGTTTTTTCGGAATATCATATATAAGAGTAGTTAATTTATCAATATCCCAATTTTCTTTCATCTTATCATGCAATTCTCTAATTTGCGTTTTTTGAACTTCATCTAATTTCATATAATACTCTGTATTTGGAAATTCCCTAACATGAATTTGCATGTCTTTAGCATATTTTTCAACCCAATTTTGTGATTTTTCTAATCTAACTTTTAATGAATCTAAATCATATTCTTCTCCAATTCTTTTGAAGATCTCTTTTAATTGTTCTAAATTTCCTTGCACAATCTGTCCAAAAGAAGCAACTTGCCTAAAAGGAACCCTAATTTTAGAATATTCTTCTCCTGTTGGATTAGAAAGTTCCAATATCCTCTCTTGTTCAGGAGATAATTTACCTTCAAAATGTCTCAAAACTAATCTGTCAAATTCATCATACTGCCTTATCAATTCTGTGTCAAAATGAAAGGTAATTGGACTCTTTGGTTGAGATTTTACAAAAACCCATCTTAATATAGCAGGCTCATATATTTGCAACAATTCTTTTGGGGTTATTCCAGATCCAGATGAACTAGACATCTTAGATATTCCCTTTATTCCAACGAACTCATACCCCTTAAACATTGGCGGTTCAAAATTAAATACTTCTCTTGCTAATTTGCTTGATACAGTATAACTTCCTCCAGGAGTTGCATGATCTGTTCCCCCTGGCTCAAAATCAATTTGCCAATGTTTCCATCTCATAGGCCAATCAACTTTCCAACCAAGTTTACCATGGCCTGTTTTAGACAAATCTATCTCTTCTCTATTCCCACATTCACAAGAATAGATTATTTTATTTTCTCCATCATATTCTTCTATTTTTGTTGTATCTTTCTTACATTTACTACAATAAACATTATATGGATAATAATTTTCAATTTCTTCTTCAGTCATACCTTGCGTCCTAAATTCTGCAAGTATTCTAGCGATTTCTTTCCTATGTTGCAAAGCAAATTTTATTCCTTCTAAATAAACATGTTTTTCATATTGTTCTGTTTGGCTAACAAAAATAGGTTTAATCCCCAATTCCTCCATAACATCCTCAAAATCTTTTTTAAAATGAGAAGCATATGAATCAGCATCTCCAAATGGATCTGGAATTTCAGATATTGGCATTCCTATATATTTAGAGTAATCTTCTGGAACGCCTTTAGGAACTTTTCTTAATCTATCATAATCATCCCATATAAATAGTAGTTTAGCATTTTTTCCTTTCTTTTTTAATGCTCTGACAACAAGCTCAGAAGTAATAATATCTCTAAAATTTCCAATATGTACAGGTCCAGAGGGAGTAATTCCTGCAGCACAAATATAAGTATCTTTATCTGGATTCTTGTTAATTATTGCTGTAGCAATTTTATCTGCCCAATGATAGTCTGCCATTATATTTCTTCAAGCTTACCCGTTTTTAAAAAGTTTTCCCCTCTAAAAAAATTTAAGAAAACTTAGATCTAATTCATCTTCCCATTTATAAAATCAAAAAATTAAATTTATAAAACCTTCATAATTCTCCGTTTTTATGAAGTTTTATCTATTAAAACATGGAACAGACCTTGGAAATTTAGTTTATTCTGGTTTAATTGAAAAATTTAAGGGAAAACCTCCCGGATTAGAAGATTATGTTCCCATAAATAACGAGCCTTTTAGATTCTCTTCAGGAATAACTGCAATAGCTGCAGATCAAATATTAAGGGAAGCAACAAATGGAAAATTTAGAGTTCCAGATTACAAAACATTAATCAAATATCATCAACTGTTCCAAAACCTAATATCTGACTCTACAAGAATGGATGAAGAATACACAACTTCCTCCTCAATAGTGATCTATAATGAAAATATATGGGAAGAAGGATATAAAGATTTGGTTGATCTACTGAGAACCCCCAGAAAAAAATTAAAATTCCCTTTGGTTGTCACAGGTTTGGGGGTAGAACCTTCCTCTAACGAATTAGGATATGTATTGACCATAACAGATTATACAGAATACCAATATGAGCAAGTCTTTAAAAAAGATGGAATAATAAGACTTACTCAAAGAGGCAAATTAGTAAATTCAAAAAAATCTGGACTAGATTTAAAAGTAGATGATAATCAAGATACTGTATGTTGTATAGATATTTCTGAAGATTCTCTTTCAGCTTTCGATTATGCATTAACCGACACATCAGATTGTGGAAGATTGTTTGCAGTTGAATATGATCAAAAAGAACCCAAGTACCATCCAAAAGATGAAATAATTACAGCAATACAATTAATCTCAAGAAAAAAAGATTATCAATCAATGCTAAGAAAAATAATTGACGATCAAATAGACTCAGTAACTTTCTCAGAATTAGCACTTTTAGGAGATGAAAAAACAAGAGATAAATTTAGAAGAATTTACAGACTATTGACCAATCAAAATTTAACTCCTGAAAAAAGAAAAAAAATCAAGGCAAGGGCATGTAATTAATCGCAGAAAAACTAAATGAATTAGAATCTTTACTTGTGCCCAAAAACAAAAGCTAACTCTTCTTCATTCTTTTTGTCAAATCTAACAAATCCAAACCTCTCAAACTGAATTACCTCTCCAACTTTTAATTTTCTTAACCCTGCTTCTCCTACACCTTTCTTTACTGTACCATCTGGCATCAATACCTGTACATTTACAACCTTTTCATTGACAGGCAACCAATGAATTAATTTTGCATGCAAATCTTTATCATATTCTGCAGAGTGGAATTTTCCATTTTTGAAATTAAATAAATGCATAAATCTATACATTACACCTTTCTCTATCTTATCACTAACATAAAAATAATCATTTGTTCTAAACTTCCTAACTCCCATTTTTGGATTATCCGGATGCATTGGGACATTTACTTCTAAAAACGGAGCATTCTCAATTCTAATTTTTTGAGGCCTCTCAATAAAAAAGAACCTTTTCGTTTTACTGTCTATTATCTCTTTATTAAATGCAGCAAGCATATCCATTGAAACATTAATATCTGTTCTCTTTATTCCAACCTCTCTCATGAACCTTCTTATAGCCTCACTAGAAAATCCTCTTCTTCTTAATGCTTTTATTGTTCCTAACCTAGGATCATCCCAATCTTTTATTTCACCAGACTCAATTAATTTTTTAGTTTCTGAAGTACTCTTTATCCCACTAACATACAGTTTACCGTGATACATTGTTTCAGGATATCTCCATCCAAAATACTTGTAAATGTATTTTTGTCTATCATCTGAAATCTTTAAATCAATGCCCCTGATTATATGGGTAACCTTAAATTCATGATCATCAATAGCAGATGCAAAATTCAACAATGGCCATACTCTTGCTTTTTTATTAATTGGGTGATCATGATCATCTACAATTCTAAATGCTGCCCAATCCCTAACTGCCGGATTGGGATGATTTAAATCAGTTTTAATCCTCAAAACAGCTTCACCCTCTTTATACTTCCCATTCAACATATCATTCCATCTATCAGTTTGATATAAATCATAACAAGGACATTTCAACCCTTTCTGCAACAATTCTCTTTTCTTATCAACATCACAAGTACAAACATACGCTTTCCTCATATTAATTAATTCTTGAGCATATTTATAATAGACTTTTAATCTCTTTGACTGAATTACAACTTTATTTGGTTTTATGCCTAACCACTTTAAATCTTCTTTGAACCATTTATATGCTTCCCTTATAGGAACTTTATTTTTTGGATCTGTATCATCAAACCTAAGAATATATTTTCCCTTATATTTCTCTTTGATAAACCAATTTAATAAAGCAGGCCTGCAATGTCCAAAAGAAATGGGCCCATTTGGATTAGGTGCAAACCTAACAACTAGTTTTTTAGTATTCTTCAGGTCTGGAATTTTATCTTTTTCTTCTTTCTCTGGTTTAATAACCTCTCCCAATTCCGCCAACTTATTTTTTTGCTCTTCAATACTCAAAGAATTAACCCGATCAACTATTTCTTTAACCTCTTTTATTATTTCTTTTGCTTTTGCTCTTAACTCAGGATGTGCTCCCAATATTTGACCCATAACACTCCCTAAATCTGCTTTTCCATCATACCTTACAGCATTATCCAAAGCAAATCGTTCAATCTCATAATTATCCATATAAAACATAATTCTAGCTAGATTTATAAGGTTTATTCTAATTAAAAATAAATATAAATAAAAACAATATGCTAATATAATGCTAGATAAACTACTATGGTTGCATTATAGAAGATTTTTTGCTAGAGAATACGAATTCAAAGAAGAAACCAGAACAATAGATGGACAAAAATATAAGGTATTTTTATTAGATCAATCACAGTTTTCTGAATATACAGCTATGATAAACAATTACATACTAAACAAATCAAAACTAGATCTCCCACAATCACAATTCCATAAAAACATGGACCAGTTAGATTTAGAAGATTGTATAGAAATTGGAGGAATAATCGGTGCTGGCTCTAATCCAAAAGATACTACTGAATTAATTTATTTCTCTCCATTATCTAGTCAAACAAATTTAAGGATGCAAAAAAGTTTAGAATTTCCTTTTCTAAGAGTAAACTTCTTTACAAGAACAGGAATACCATTATTTATTTATCATGATAACTTAGATTTCAGATTCTATTTAGAATGGCATACACATCCTGGAAAAGGAAGAAGATTATCAAATCAAGACATATTATCTTTAACTAAACTTAAATCAAAAACTCCAGAAATATATGGTGTTTTATTTTTACCATTCACAAAAGAATTTTTTTGGT